>JAGXHC010000199.1 GCA_024636405.1 Sulfitobacter sp.
AATTGCTTTTTTCGATGAGAAAGGCTATCAAAGGTTATCGGCCAGTATGGCCAGAACAGATTTCTATACGTGTGTGGTGGTTACGGGAGCACGCGGGGTGAAAAGGGTTCTGGCTGGGGGGTCAGAGCCCTTTTTTTATCGTCTTTCATTAGGCTCGACAAAAAGAACCAAGATCACACCGATGGTCGCACATCCAAATTTCGCATAGGCTAGGAACGCAGCAAATTGCGGCAAGTTTCTATGGCTTCGTATCCCCCAAAGCGCAGATGATCTGCCATTCGGTAGATGTGACAGGCTGAACGGAAAGGCGCGCGTTTTTCACCAATATCATCTCGTCCAGCCGACCATCGCCCTTTATCTGATCAAGGGTGACGGGGCGGACAAACGGGCGCAGCGCCTTGATGTCCACACACTCCCAGCGGTCATCGTCTGTTGTGCTGTCCGGATGCGCGGCCGCGATCACCTCGATGATGCCGACAACGGCCTTTTCAGTCTGTGAATGGTAGAAAAACCCTAGATCCCCCTTTGTCATTTCACGCATGAAGTTGCGCGCCTGATAGTTGCGCACGCCATCCCATTCTTCGCCCGCATTACCCTTGGCGACCTGATCATCCCAGCCCCAGGTTGAAGGCTCGGATTTGAACAGCCAATACGCCATCAACCGATCACCCTGTTCCAATGCGTCAGCGTCACATCAGCGAAAAGGCCCGCTTTGGCGTAGGGATCATTCGCGGCCCAGCTTTCTGCTGCGGCCATGTCGGGGACCTCAAGAACAATCAGCGAACCGATCATCGCGCCATCTGCGCCCAGCAACGGACCGGCTTGCGCCACCATGTCTGTTGATTTCAGATAATCCAGATGCGCCGGGCGGTTTTCGGTGCGTAGGTGCAGGGCGTTCGGTTTGTCGTGGGCCATAAGGGCAACAAGCATGTTATTCTTCCTTCAAAGGACGTTGCAACAAGGATTTCATCGCGCCCTGCACATCTAGCCGACCATCAAGCAGGGCCGCAACCGCGCGGGTGATCGGCAGGTCAAGCCCGGCATCGGTCGCCATTGCATCCACCGCGCGCGCAGTGGCCGCGCCTTCGACGGTGGTGGCGTTGTCAAATGCAACACCCTGGCCCAGCGACAACCCCAGACGATAATTGCGCGATTGGTCTGACGTACAGGTCAGCGTGAGGTCGCCAAAACCCGAAAGCCCGGCAAGCGTTGCAGGATCGGCATTCAGATGGGCGGCCAGGCGTTGCATCTCGGCAAAGCCACGGGTCATCAGGGCCGCGCGCGCGCTTTCGCCCAGACCGGCGCCCATGGCGGCACCACACGCAATGGCGATCACATTCTTCAGCGCGCCACCCAGTTCCGCCCCAATAACATCCGTCGTGCGATACACCCGGATATTGTGGGTCGTAAGCGCGGGCTGCAACCGACGACCGATCGCATCGTCTGCGCAGGCCAGCGTAAGCGCGGTCGGCAGGCCGCGCGCAATATCAGCAGCAAAGCTGGGTCCGGTGAGGATCGCCGCCGTGGACTCCGGCACGCTTTGGCGGATGACGGTGACAGGGCCTGCGGCACTGCAAAGCTCAATTCCCTTGCAGCAGGCCACCAGCACCTTGCGCGCAAAAATGCCTGAATGTGCTTCCAGCAGACCGCGCAATTTTTGCATCGGTACGGCAAGCAGGATAATGTCCGACTGCGCCGCATCTGCCAAATTTCCCGTCACTGTCAGCGGGTCGGGAAACGTGCAGCCCGGTAACCGCACGGTATTTTCGCGGCTTTGCATCATATTGCCCGGTTCGCGCGCCCACAGCATGACCGGCCTCTCGCGACCAAGCGATATGGCAAGGGCGGTGCCGAACGCGCCAGCGCCGAGAATCGCGATACTGCTCATGCTTTGGCGCCTTTCTTTCCACTGCCCAGCATACCGGGCTGTTTTTGGTCCAAGGGCCAACGGGGCCGTGCAGACAGGGTAAGATCATCGGCCGCGCGTGTCTGCATCTGTTCACCGGCGGCAAATGCGATCATCGCGGCGTTGTCTGTGCACAACGCAAGTGGTGGCGCAACGAAAGTGGCGCCCATTTCCGCAGAAGCAGTCTCTAATCCGGCGCGAATTGCCTGATTTGCGGCAACTCCACCCGCAGCGCACAGCGTCCGGGGGGCATCTTGCGGATAGTGCCGGAAAGCACGGCGTGTCTTTTCTGCCAGCACATCAACAACCGCTGCCTGAAACCCGGCGGCAAGATCGGCCTGATCGGATGCCGTCAGCCCGCCTTGAGCCGCGATCAGGGTGTCACGCGCACGCAAAACGGCAGTCTTTAATCCTGAGAACGACAGGTCGCAATCGTCTCGATCAAGCAGAGGGCGCGGAAAGGCAAACCGTGCCGGATCACCACTGTGCGCCGCGTGTTCAATGGCGGGGCCGCCGGGTTGCGACAGGCCAATCAACCGCGCGACCTTGTCAAAAGCTTCGCCAGGCGCGTCGTCTATCGTGCCTCCAAGGCGGGAAAATTCATCCGGGCCATACACCATCAGATACTGACAGTGCCCACCAGAGACCAAGAGCATCAAAAATGGGAACGCGACATTATCCGTCAGCCGCGGCGTCAACGCGTGTCCGGCCAGATGATTGACGCCATAAAGCGGCACGTCCAGGGCAAGCGACAGCCCCTTGGCACACATCACGCCCGACACCACACCCCCGATCAGCCCCGGTCCGGCGGTCACGGCGATTGCATCAATGTCAGACAAGGACAGCCCGGCCTGTGCAATCGCCGCCTCAATGCAATGGTCCAGTTTCTCGGCGTGGGCACGCGCGGCGATCTCGGGTACGACACCGCCAAAGGCCGCGTGCAGGTCTGTCTGGCCCAGCACCACGGACGACAAGATCACGCTTTTGCTCATCGGTACGTGCCGAACCAGCGCGGCGGCGGTATCGTCGCAACTGCTTTCAAGTCCCAATATGATCCGTACCTGCGACATCCGCGTTTTCCGTTGGCTGTGTGACGTTGCCTGTGCGTCTGTGCGCAGGTAACACCAGACCCAGGTTCAAACAATGCCGGGACACGACATGACAAAGCCAACTTTGCTGCTCATACGCCAGGTGCAGGCGTCCGAACGCATTATCCAATGGCTAAACCCGAAGGCGCGACAGGCGGTTGATATTGTTGTCTCACCGTTATTGCAGATTGTTCCATTGGATGTGAACATCAACTTGGACGGTATTCGCGGGTGCGTCTTTACGTCGGCAAACGGAGTGAATTTCGCCCCTGATGGCAATGGCAAACCCGCCTATTGTGTTGGAAAGAAAACGGCAGAAACGGCGGCGCAGCGCGGTTGGCATGTGGAGGTGACGATGGCCGACGCCAATGCGCTTGTCGCCCATATGACCCGGCACACGTTCATGGGTCCGCTGCTGCACCTTGCCGGTCGTCATCGCCGTGGCGAGGTCGCGCAGCGTCTGTCCGCGACAGGCGAGCGCGTCGATGTACTGACGATCTATGATCAGCACCTGATGTCTCTTTCAGAGGCAGCCCAAAATGCGCTCTCGAATGAAGATACACTCATTGTCCCAATTTTTTCACCGCGCAGCGCCAGCCAGTTCGCAGCGCAGGCTGGAACCCTGCGAAACGTCACCGTCATCGCGATGAGCGAGGCGGTCGCGGAACCGCTTGACCCGCAGTTCCTGCACAGGTTGGTTATTGCGCCGGAACCGACGGGCGCTAAGATGGTTGATCTCCTTGAAATGCTCATCATCGGCACCAGCTTGCCTTGAGAGGCGCAGGTTTGACGGGTAAGGTTGCCTGATCAGGCTGGTCATAGGGCCAGAATCGGAAAGGTGGGCAGAGTGGCGAAAGCTAAAAAACCGGCTACGACAAGCAGCAAGGCATCGCAGGCCTCCAAGCCCAAGACGACACGCACCAGCGCCGCAGAACAGCAGAAAATCAAATCACAAGCTGCGGATGATAAAGCGTCCGAAACGCCTTCATCCACTGACCTGGTATCTACTGAAGCAAGCGCCCCAAAGCCGTCTGTCCCCGACGCTACAACTGTGTCGCCGAAACCTGCGACGGCCCCGCAGTCAAATTTTTCTTCGGCATCCGCGTCCGAAGCGAAAGCCAGCCCGCCAAAATCATCCGATCCGGTGACCGGCGCAAAAGGCCCTGACGCCACAAAAACCGGGTCTGACAAAGATAGTTTGAAAGACGACAAAACGACGCCTGCCGACACCAGCAAGGTGGCAACCGGGTCCGTCGACAAGCCATCCGACAAACCGGCTCAAAAACCCGACGCGATACCCCCGAAGAATGCAACCTTGCTTTCATCGTCACCCGCACAAAACGCCAGCCGGACGCCCCCGGTCGCACAAACGAAGCGGCGCAGCGTTTTCTGGCCACTCTTGCTGGGTGGTATGCTTGCCGCAGGGATCGGATTTTTTGCCGCTGAAATGGATTTGCTGAACATGCGGGGTGACAACCCGACATTGCAGGCCGCTTTGGATCGTCAACAGCAGGAAATTGACGCGCTCAGGGAAACACAATCGACATCACCTGTAATCGGTGACGCGCCCGCACCTCCCGCACCTGTAGAATTTCCTGCGTTGGACGAACTCACAGCGCAAGTGGCGTCTATTTCCGAATCTTTGACCGGCCTGCAGGCGCGACTTGATGATGTGGAACAACGCCCGGTGGCCGCGCCCGAAGGATCAGGCATGGATGGGGCCGCTTTTGAGGAGGAACTGACCGCCCTCAAATCTTCGATAGAAGCACAACGCGCAGAGATTGAAGCCCTGCTCGACAATGCCCAGACCGTGGAAGAAGCCACGGCAATCGCGGCGCGTCAGGCGGCGACGCAAGCCGCGCTGACCCGTATCGACGTTGCTGTCAACACTGGCCAGCCCTTTGCATCGGCCCTGGCGGATCTTCAATCAAGCGGCGTGGACGATATTCCGCCTGCGTTGGGCGATCTGGCTGATTCCGGTGTGGCGACGCTGAACAATCTTCAGACACGGTTCCCCGAAAATGCGCGTGCAGCACTTGATGCCGCCCGCGTCAACGCGCCCGAAGCGCGTGAAACGGGGTTCAGCGGGTTCCTGCGTCGACAGCTTGGGGCGCGTTCCGTGGCACCGCGCGAAGGCACAGACCCTGATGCCGTGTTGTCGCGTACCGAAGCTGCCGTGCGCGATGGTCGCCTGACCGACGCACTGGCAGAGATCGACACCCTACCGGACGTCGCCAAGGATGCGATGCAAGATTGGCTGACCGACGCGCGTGCGCGGCAGGCGGCCCAAGAGGCAAGCGACACCTTGTCACAACGCCTGACGGCAAACTGAGGGACCTGTAATTATGCTTTGGTCATTGATCAAGATCGTGCTGTTTGTCGCGGTGGTTGCGGCGCTCGCTTGGGGTGCAGGTTATCTTCTGGAAAGCCAGGGCGGCATTCAGGTCACGGTATTGGGAACCGAATACAATTTCGGCCCACTGGAATCTGTCATTGCGGTGATCGTGATGATGTTCTTCGTGTGGCTGCTGCTCAAGATTTTAACATTGCTGCTGGCCACCTGGAAGTTTCTGAACGGTGATGAAACCGCGCTGTCGCGGTATTTCGACCGCAACCGGGAACGCAAAGGATTTGAGGCGCTTTCAGAAGGTATGATGGCGCTGGCCAGCGGTGAAGGCCGGATTGCCATGAACAAGGCGGCCAAGGCCGACAGGTATCTGAATCGTCCGGCGCTGACCAATCTGTTGACCGCACAGGCCGCCGAACTGGCAGGTGATCGGCACAAGGCGGAAGAGTGCTATCGCAAGCTGGTAGAGGATGAGCGCACACGTTTTGTCGGCGTGCGCGGAATAATGAAACAAAAGCTGGCCGAGGGGGATACCGAAACCGCCCTGAAGCTGGCCGAGAAAGCCTTTGCGCTGAAACCGCGCCATGAAGAAACCGGTGACGTCCTGTTGCAACTTCAGGCCGCAAAGGAAGACTGGGCCGGTGCCCGCAAGACCCTGAGCGCTAAACTTAAAAACGGGCATTTGCCGCGTGATGTGCACAAGCGCCGCGATGCCGTTCTGGCGCTGTCCGAGGCCAAGGATGTGATCGCTGAAGGCAACAGCATTGAATCGCGCGAAGCAGCGATTGAGGCGAACCGCCTGTCGCCCGATCTGATCCCGGCCGCCGTGATGGCCGCGCATGGCTATATCCAGCAAGGCAAACCGCGCTACGCGACGCGCGTATTGAAGAAGGCCTGGGAAGTGCATCCGCATCCCGATCTCGCTGCCGCCTTTGCCGCCATTGAACAAAACGAGACACCACCGCAGCGCATCAAGCGGTTCGCAGCCTTAACCAAATCGCAGCCGAGCCATCCCGAATCCCGGATGGTGATGGCCGAACTGCACATCGCAAACGAGGATTTCCCGCAAGCCCGCCGCGCGCTTGGCGACTTGGTGGAGACCGACCCGACAGCGCGGTCTGTGACGCTGATGGCAGCGATCGAACGCGGCGAAGGCGCATCCGACACAATCGTCAAGGGATGGCTGGCCCGCGCGCTGACCGTATCGCGCGGCCCACAGTGGATATGCGACAATTGTCACCACATCCATGCCGAATGGAAGCCGATCTGTGAGAATTGCAAGAGCTTCGACACGCTTGCCTGGACGACACCACCAACATCAGAAGTGGCAATGCCAGGTGGGGTTCAAATGCTGCCGTTGATTGTTGGCGCCATGCACGACGATTCCAGCGCCGCATCAGTGCCTGCCGTTGCCACCCCAAGCGAAATTGAGGACGCTGAGCTAATCCCGGCGGATGCCGACCAATCTGCGACTGACATCCGAAAATAGCTCTGTTCCAACCCGAACAGCTTTGATAATTCCAACAAGTGAGCCGCTGTAGCTCAGCTGGTAGAGCACGTCATTCGTAATGATGGGGTCGGGGGTTCGAGTCCCTTCAGCGGCACCAATTAATCTTGTTAAATAATTGAAATAAAACGACTATTTGTGTAAGATAATGTATCGGCCCCCCGTCCAGCCCCCCTAACACTCTTTAACGATGGGCCGAATGGTCATCGGAAATCTGAGGTACCTGCCAAAAGAGGCCGCCCTTCTACCCACCTTTCATTGTCTAAAGGCGGTCGGCATATCGCTCTAGATATTTTGCAGTTTCGATCAAACCGCGCTTGAGCAAAAGTTCAACGAACGAGGGGCCATCCGCAATACTAGTCATACCAATGCGCATTTCCGCTAAAGCACCTATTGCCTTCACTGGAGCAAGATCAATGGTGTCGGTAAGGAACTCATATAGCTTAAGAACGTCAACGGCTG
>JAGXHC010000200.1 GCA_024636405.1 Sulfitobacter sp.
GAATATGTCGATCTGGACGGGCTGGCCGATTATCTGGTGGCTGAGCATCCAGCCGCCCTGACCGCCCTTGGGCAGGACAGCATCGTGCCGCCCGCCGCGCCGCTTGCGGCGCAGGATGTGAAAATCACGCGGGCACCGGCGCAACCGGTCAAGGAAGGCGGTGACCTGCACGATATCGCGATTGTCGGGCTGTCGCTACACGTCTCGGGCGCCGATGATCGCGACCAATTCTGGGATATGCTGGCGCAGGGCCGGCACGGATTCGAACCGGTCCCGCAAGACCGCTGGAACAACGCCGCGCTGCATCACCCCGAACGCGACGTGCTGGGTAAGACGGTCGTGGGCACCGGCGCTTTCCTGCGTGATATCGACCGTTTCGATCCGCGCTATTTCCGCATTTCCCAGTCCGAGGCCGAGCTGATGTCGCCCGAGGTGCGCCTGTTTTTGCAGGCCAGCGTCGAAGCCTTTGAAGATGCAGGATACTCCCGCGAAACCATCGCGCGCCAGTATGGCGGCGACGTGGCCGTGATCATGGGGTCGATGACCAACGAATACGATCTCTACGGCTTTCAGAACATGCTGATGCGCCCATCGCTGGCCAGCGGCAGTTATACTGGCACAATTCCCAACATGGTGTCGTATTTCTACGGACTGACCGGACCGTCGTATTTTCTCGATACCATGTGCTCGGCCTCGTCCACATGTATCCACGAGGCGGTGCATATGCTGCGCGCCGGGCGCTGCAAGATGGCGCTGGCTGGTGGGGTAAGCCTGCTGCTTCATCCTCAAAAGCTGATCGCGACATCCCAAGAGCATTTCACATCGAAATCGGCCGAGGTGATCCGCGGTTATGGCTTGGGCGCCGAGGGAACCATCCTTGGTGAAGGGGTGGGCGCCGTGGTGCTGAAACCACTTGCCGCTGCGCGCGCCGATGGCGATCATATCCATGGCGTGATCATCGGCAGCGGGATTTCTAACGCGGGCGTGCGCAACGGCTTCACCGTTCCCAGCCCGGCGCAGCAGGTCAAGGCCATCGAAGACGCGCTGGAGGATGCGGGGGTCAATCCGACGACCATCGGCTATGTCGAAGGGCACGGCTCGGGCACCGCTCTGGGCGATCCGATTGAAATCCGCGCCCTGACCCAAGTGTTCCGCAAGCACACCGATGCCGTGGGAACCTGCCCGATCGGCACGGTGAAAAGCAATGTCGCGCATCTGTTGGCGGCCTCGGGGCTGGCGGGCGTTGCCAAGGTTCTGGCACAATTGCGACACGGCGAATTGGCCCCGTCGCTGCACGCCGGGACGCCCAACCCAGACATCCCCTTCGCCACTTCTCCGTTCCGCATTCAGACGGTGCGCACGCCTTGGCCGCGCCTCACTGACGACACCGGGGCCACGTTGCCGCGCCGCGCTGGCGTTACGTCAATTGGGGCAGGAGGGATGAATTCACACATCCTGATAGAGGAATATTCGCCATCTTCGCGCCCCGCACCCGTAGACGAACCGCATCTGTTCGTGTTTTCTGCGATGAACCCGGCGCGACTTGATGCGGTTCTGGGTCGGTTCATCGTCTTCCTGCGTGATGCCGCAGAGGACGAGATCGGCGATATCGCCTACACCTTGCAATCGGGAAAGAACGAACTGTCGTGCCGGATGGCCTTCGTGGCCTCTGACAAGGCCGGGGCACTGGCCCAGATCGCGGCGTTCCAACGCAAAGGGGCGACGTCGGGGTGCCAGTACACTGCATCAATTTTGGACCACGATGCGCCAGACGATCCCGACCGCCTGCGACAAGACTGTCGCGCCGGACGGTTGGACCGTGTGGCCGAGGCATGGTGCGCGGGGGCGGGCGTGGACTGGCCGCTGCTGCACGAGGGGCGCACGCGGCGTCGCGTCTGTCTTCCAGCTTATCCGTTCGAGAAATTGCGTTGCTGGTATCCCGACGCTTCTGACGCGCCCTCGGTCGTGCATCCAATCGGCGCGCGCTCAAAACTGCACCCGTTCATAGGTGAAAACCTGTCCGATGCCGCCGGGCTGCACTATGGGACCGCTATCCACCTGTCCGAACTGCGCGACTACCTGTTCACTGCGGGTGGGCAGCAGGCCGTGGTCCCCTCTGTGGCCTTTGATATCGTCACCGCGCTTGCACGGATTGCGGGCCTGTCCGACCGCACGTCGGTGTCCGGCCTGACGGTTGCCACGCCACCCGATTGGCGTCTGGTGCGTCATCTCGATCTAAGCCTCACATCCGGGGCGGCGCGCATCATGGTGGTGGACGACGCGGGCGAGGCGCAAGATTGGATCGGCGCGCGGCTGACCGACGCACCACCGCCGGGCGTGCCGGTCGAGCCTGTGGCACTACGCGGTTCCGCCACAGAAACGATTGAAGGCGCTGCCTTTTACCATTCGCTTGATCAGCAAAATCTAAGTTTTGAGCCATACCGGACCGTCATCACGGCCCTGCATCGGCTGAAGGACGGAGGGTTTTTGGCCGACTTGGCAGAAAACCCGGCGCAACAGGATCAGTTTAAGCGGAATGTGACATGTACTGCGCCCGTATTGGCGGCGCTGCATCAGGTCTTGCTATTTGCCAAAGTTGATCCTGCAACCATCGGACCGGTCGCTGCGGGCTGGGCAACGGTTGGCGCCATCGCACATGTGTTGGCGCGTCCCAAGGCGGGCGCTGCTTTTGATATCCGCCTGTTGGGCAAAACGGGCGAAGAATTGGGCGCCATTCTGGTGCCAGGGGGGGCCGTGCCCGTCGACGCGCCTGTTGACGCCTCCGGCGATCCGGCCCAAGCTACCCCGGTCTTGGGTCTGGAGCCTGCGCTGCGCGACATGGCTGCAGAAATTCTCGGGTTCGCGTCGAGCGATCTGGGGCTGCGCGAAACCTTCCACGATCTGGGCTTTGATTCCATCTCGCTCACACGCTTTGCCGTTGTGATCAACGCCGCCTTCGGCTCAAATCTGTCGCCCGCAATCTTCTTTGAGTGCGAACACATCGCAGCGCTGAGTGAACATCTCAGCCGCCATCACAGCGCGCATTTGAAACCGGCACCGGCTATGGCCCAACGCGCTGTTGCTGCGCCGACACTGCGCGCCGCTGCACCAGCGACTACAGATACCCGCGTGGCGATTATCGGCATGGCCGGACGCTTTGCGCAAAGCCCGAATATTGAAACGTATTTCGATAACCTTCTTGCCGGTCGCGATCTGACCGGCGCCTATCCTCTGCACCGATTTTCGCGCGCTTACGGCGAACGTTTCTCTGCGGCAGGCTTCGCTATGCATGGCGGGTTTCTTGAGGATATCGAGAGGTTTGACGCGGCATTCTTTCGCATGTCACCCGCCGAGGCGACGCGCCTTGATCCGCAACAACGGATCTTGCTGGAAACCGCATGGCGGATGCTGGAAAACGCTGGCTATAGCCCGCCGGATCTGCCCCGCGACACTGGCGTTTTCATTGGCATAACATCGCTTGACTACGCCGATTTGTGGCGCGCGTGCGGGCATGATGCCGATGGCTATGCCGCCACCGGAAATTCGCTGGCTATGGCTGCGAACCGTCTGTCGCACCAGTTTGATCTGCACGGACCCAGCCGGGCGGTGGATACGGCCTGCTCCAGTTCGCTGATTGCGCTGCTGAATGCGCGCGATGCCGTGGCATCGGGACAATGCAGCGCCGCCATCGTCGGGGGGGTTAACCTGTGCCTCTCGATTGATGGGTTCTTGGGGCCGCACCGGGCGGGGATGCTTTCGCCCACAGGGCGTTGCCACACGTTTGGCGCGTCGGCGGATGGCTATGCGCGCGGCGAAGGTTGTGCTGCGGTCATGCTTAAACGCGTGGAAGCGGCGCTGCGCGATGGCGACCGGATTCTGGGGGTGATCGCCGGAGGGGCCGAAAACCACGGGGGGCGCGCGGGCGCGCTGACCGCGCCCAACGCCAAGGCCCACGCCCGCCTGATTGCTGCCGCGATGGAGGGGCTGGACCCGGCCAGCCTGTCTTGCATCGAAGTCCACGGCACCGGCACCGAACTGGGCGATCCGGTCGAGGTGAACGGCCTGCGCTTGGCCTTTGAGGACACAGCGGTCGGGCCTGTCTGGCTTGGGTCGGTCAAGTCGAACATCGGCCATCTTGAGGCGGCGGCCGGCCTTGCCGGGGTGATCAAGATGCTGATGGCAATGGATCGGGGCGAATTGCCACCCACCCTTCATGCCATTCCGAAAAACCCGCATATCGATCTGTCGGAAACGCCGTTTAAACTGTTGCATAAGCGCACGCCGTGGCCCTCGGGTGGGGTGGATGCGCCGCGGCGGGCTGGGATCAGCAGCTTTGGTTTTGGCGGCGCGAACGCCCATGTCGTGTTGGAAAGTTACGAAGGCCCCCAAGGCGATCGCGCGCCGCTGCCGCCGCAGGCTTTCGCGCCCACCCGGTTCTGGCTGCCCGATACAGAGGGGGCGGCACCTGCCCGCCTGATGTTCACACCCCGCTGGAGCGTGCGCGACGAGACCGCGCCGCCCAGTCCGCTGCGCCGGATTGCAATCGGATGTGGCGTCACCATCGCGCCCGGTCACGGCTCGAAGGTCGTGCCGCTAGATCTCGTGGGTGGCGACATCGTGCAGCAATATGGCGAGGCGGCACATCGCCTTCTGGCTCTGTTGCAAGGCGAAATGCAGCCGTGCGAACAGACACCTTTCGTCATCCAGCTGGCTGTCCCAGCTGAGGGTGAGGGCGCGCTTTTTGCCGGGCTTGGCGGGATGCTGATGAGTGCCGCCGAGGAGGATCCGCGCATCTGCGTTCATGTGGTGCAGATACCGCAAGGGGCGGGCGCCGATACCGTGGCAGATTGGCTTTGGCAGGGATCGGGCGCACGCTCGGGCACGGTTTCGAAATACGATCAGGGTCGTCGGATGGTGCGCGTATGGGATGAATTGCCTGAGCGTGCCCTCGTGCCGCCTTGGCGCGGCGATGGCGTCTATCTGATCACCGGCGGTATGGGCGGGCTTGGCCGCCTGGTGGCGCAAGAGATCGCCCGCTCCGCGCCGGGTGCCGTGCTGATACTGACGGGGCGACGGGGCGACGCTGATGCCGACGTGCTGGCCCATCTGAGGGCGGCGGGGGCGGTTGCCGTGTATCGTCAGTTCGACGTGACAAATGCAGCGGCGGCGAAGAAACTGATCACCCATATTGTCGAGGTTCACGGCCGGTTGACCGGCGTGCTGCACTGTGCGGGCGTACTGCGTGACGGGTTCATCGGCGCCAAAGGTGATAGCGATCTTGCCGATGTGCTGGCACCCAAGGTGGCGGGGGCATGGGCGCTGAGGGCGGCCATCGCGCCCCATGCTCCGGACCACTTTGTGTTGTTCTCATCGCTTGGCGCGTCCTTCGGCAATGCGGCGCAGGCGGATTACGCGGCGGCGAATGGGTTTCTTGACGCATTGGCCGATCTGCCCGGCGGCACCGCCACGTCCATCGCTTGGCCGCTTTGGGCAGAGGGCGGCATGAGGGTCGACGCCGCCACCCGCGCAGCCCTGTCGCGCCGCATGGGGCAGGAACCGATGCCGACCGATCAGGGACTTACCGCATTGTCCATCGCCGCGTTCCATGGCGGACGGGTCGCCGTCGCGGCGGGCGATACGACCCGGTTGCGGCAATTCTTTGGCGATCCGACTACACCGCAACCCCTGCCATCCCGGCCCGACGGCGTTACGCCTGCGTCCGATGAAGTACTGCACCTGCTGACAGCCGTGTTCGCGCAAGTCAGCGGGCTGAAGGCGTCGATGCTCGACCCCGACCGCCCGCTTGAGGACTATGGCATCGATTCCTTGATGATCACCGCGTTGAACAATGCGTTGGCTTCGGTGTTTGATGCCTTGCCCAAGACGCTGTTCTTCCACCATCGGACTTTGGCGTCCGTGGCCAGCCATCTGGCCGGGGTACAGCCGGACGCCTGTCGCGTCTGGATCGGTCCCGCACCGACCCCGCCGCTCCCAACGCACTGCCCGCCAACGCTCTGCCCGCCAATGAGCCGCCCGCCAATGAGCCGATCGCCATCATCGGGATGAGCGGGCGCTACCCCGATGCTCCTGATCTGGACCGGTTCTGGCAAAACCTCTGCAACGGTCACAACGCTGTGCGCGAAATTCCCGCGGATCGTTGGCCTCTCGACGATTTTTACGAACCGGATCCCGACGAAGCCGCCGCCCGCGGCCAAAGCTATTCCAAATGGGGCGCATTCCTTGACGGGTTCGCCGATTTCGACCCGCTGTTCTTTCGTCTTTCTC
>JAGXHC010000201.1 GCA_024636405.1 Sulfitobacter sp.
ATCCACGGTTGCTGTTGATCATGGGCAAGGGCGGCAAGGAACGCATGGTGCCACTGTCGCCCCCGGCGCGCAGCGCGCTGACCGACTGGCTTGGCTTTCGGGACAGGCAGGACGCCGAGGCGCAGGGCAAACGTCTGCCACCGTCGCGGTATCTGTTTGCGTCGCGGGGCCAGTCCGGCCACCTGACGCGGCATCGATTCTATCTGATGATCAAGGAATTTGCCGTGGCCGGCGGTGTGGACCCTTCAAAGGTGACGCCGCATACATTGCGCCACGCCTTTGCCACACATCTGCTGGCGCACGGAGCAGACCTGCGCGCGATCCAGACAATGCTGGGACACGCAGACGTTGCAACGACTGAGATCTACACCCATGTGCTGGAAGAGCGTCTTTCAGAACTGGTGCTGGACAATCACCCGCTTGCCAAGAACGGCAAGCGCAAGGACGGCGGCAACACGTCTTCTGACGGCCAATAGCCGCTGCGCAGGCTGTCACGGTAAGCAGGCGGCAAGCCCGCGACCGTCATATCTGCGACCGCACCCGCCACGTTATAATCAAGCCGGTGAATGGCCACCTCTGCGCCGTCAAGCACCCCATAGCGGGTCTGCTGGCGCCCGTCATGCGGCGGCATCCCGATCACGCCCGCATTGATCCAACGGCCTTTGGGCGTGTCGCGGATGAAAGGTATGCCGCAATGGCCCGCGATAATGTGATCAACCGCACCGATCGCCGCCTCCACGGCCTGCCATTCCTGCGTGAAGACCGCATCAGGCGACGTGGGCCAGATGAACCGCGCGATATCGGTCATACCGCCGTGGATAACCGCATAGCGCGCGCCCTGATGGCGAAAACTGACCACATCAGGCAGCGCGTCCATCCATTGGCATGCGGTGCCCTCCATCTGTGCTGCGGCAAAGCCGTACCAGCCGTCACTGAGCAGGTCACAGGCACTGCCCGCCGCAAAACCGCAGCCGCAATCAGACGCGCCGCTGGCCAGTTGGCGTTCGCAATTGCCTGCCACCACGGCACAGCCGCCGTCCCGGTGCAGGGCCCGGATCAGCGAAGTTGTTGCGTTCGGCGCGCCGCAATACGCCACCACATCGCCCGTACAGATCATCGCGCCTTTTGCGATCCCGTGGCGCGCGGCCATGTCAATCACGGCCTGCGTCGCTTGATGATTGGAGTAGGGGCCGCCAAACAACAGCACGGCGCCGTCCATCTGGCCCAGATCGCTATGTTTCATCGTGCCGCCTCCCCGTCTTGCCCTTGAATGAAACCGCCCACACGCCCATAAACGGACCTGACATATTTCAATTGGATATCTTCTCAGATGGAAAACGGCATCGCAATGCTGGACGGCGCTTTTTGGGTAAGCTGCGGGATCATCCTGTTGCTTTTGATCCTTTCGGGCTTCTTTTCGGGGTCTGAAACGGCGCTGACTGCCGCATCACGTGGCAAGCTGCGCGCGCAGGCTGATAAAGGGTCTCGCGGGGCCGAAAGGGCGCTGAAAATAACCGAGGACAATGAGCGGCTGATCGGCTCTGTGCTGCTGGGCAACAATCTGGTGAACATCATGGCGGCATCGCTGGCCACGGCGCTGTTCACGCGGCTGTTTGGTGACAATGGTGTGGCGCTGGCCACGCTGGTCATGACGCTGCTGGTGCTGGTGTTTTCCGAAGTTCTGCCAAAGACCTATGCCATCACAAATGCCGAACGTGCAGCGGCACTTGTCTCAAGGCCCATTGGCGTGGTCGTGCTGGTGTTTTCGCCGGTCGTGACCGCCGTTCGGTTTTTCGTGCGCGGTGTGCTGCGGGTTTTCGGCGTGACCATCGACCCGGACAGCAATATCCTTGCCGTCCGCGAGGAAATCGCCGGTGCGCTGCAACTGGGCCATTCCGAAGGCGTGGTTGAAAAAGAGGACCGCGACCGTATTCTGGGCGCGCTTGACCTGCGTGAACGTGCAGTCGAAGAGATCATGTTGCACCGCTCGGGCATTGAAATGATCGACGCTGATACCGATCCGTCCGAAATCCTGGAGCAATGCCTGCATTCCAACCACACCCGCCTGCCCGTCTTTCGTGGCGATCCCGAAAACATCATCGGCGTCGTTCACGCCAAAGACCTGCTGCGCGCGATGTACAAGCTGATCGGCGGGCCGCAGGGCGATGCCGGAGCGCTGAATAACTTCAACGTCGTCGATGTGGTGATGAAACCGTATTTTGTGCCCGAAACCTCGACGCTGGACGAGCAGATGCGCCAGTTTCTGCGCAGGCGTACGCATTTTGCACTGGTGGTGGATGAATATGGATCGCTTCAGGGGCTGATCACGCTTGAGGATATCCTGGAAGAAATCGTGGGCGAGATCACGGACGAATTTGACGCCGACGTCGACTATCCGCTCAAGCGTGGCGAGGACGGGCAATATTTTGTTGACGGTGCCATGACGATCCGCGACCTGAACCGCGCCACCGACTGGACTCTGCCCGATGAGGAAGCCAACACCGTCGCAGGGCTGGTGATCCATGAGGCCCAGATGATCCCGACTGCCGGGCAAGTGTTTTCCTTTCACGGCTTCCGGTTCGAGGTCGTGGCACGCATCGGCAACCGGATCACGCAGCTGAAGATCAGACCGCTTTAGGGATGACGGGCGTCTTCGCAAAATCCTGCGTCAACTTTGGCGACGCGCGGGGCAATGGGCGCTGTTCGCCGTAGCCTCGCAACCCTCCGTCAGGCCCGCAGCCTTTGACCCGATGGATCAAAGGGCGGCTCTGCCAATACGACCGCGTCATGTGGCCGACCCAGCACCATGACCTGTACGGTGTCGCCCGCCGCGACGTCGCGCACAAACCCCAGCGCCAGCGATTGTTCGACCGTATAGCCATAGGCCCCGGACGTCACCCGCCCGATGCCTTCGCCATTGCGGAAAATCGGCTCACCGCCTGTGGCATCGGCGTTTGATGCGTCTGTCTGGGCGCCGTCCAGCGCCAAGACCACAAGCCGCTCGCGCGCGGGTTTTGCCAGCGTTTCTGACACTGCCTCTTTGTTCAGGAACGCCTTGTCCAGCTTGCACAGCCGCTCCAGCCCGACCTCTTGTGGCCAATATTCCGGCGAATATTCCCGGCCCCAGCTTCCATAGCCCTTTTCAATGCGCAGCGACATCAATGCACGGCTGCCGACCGGACCCGCGCCCAGATCCTTGCCCGCAGCGATCAGCGCCTCATATAGGCGCAACTGATCGGTCTCGGCACAGTGCAGTTCCCATCCCAGATCGCCGGTAAACGACACCCGCAAGGCCAGCACACGCACGCCCGCGATTTCGATCCAACCGGAGCGCATGAAGGGGAAATCCGCCGTGGTCAGTGATGTATTGGTCAGCCGTTGCAGCATCTCGCGTGATTTTGGACCCGCGACGTTGAACCCGCACATCGCCGCCGTCATGCTTTCAAATGTCGTGCTTTCAGGCAGCGGTACGGCGTTGAAGAACCGCTGGTGATACCGCTCCGCCATGCCCGACCCGATGATCCAGAATTCATCCTCGGCCATGCGCGTGACGGTGAAATCGCCCGCAATGCCGCCGCGCACACCAATCAACGGCGTCAGGCAGGAACGCCCCACGGCCCGTGGCATGGTATTGGCAAAAATCGCATTCAGCCATGCTTCGGCCCCCTGCCCCTGACAGCGGTATTTTGCAAAGTTCGATATGTCGATGATCCCTGCCTTGTCGCGCAACATCCGACATTCCTGGCCCACCTGATCCCACCAGCCTTGCCGGGTAAAGCCGTGGGTTTCATCCACCGATCCCACCTGCATGCCGTAATAAAGCGGATGTTCCCACCCATAGTTCAGGCCAAAGACCGCGCCGCTTTGCCGTTGCAGATCATAGACGGGGCGTTTTCGCACGGGTCTGCCCGCGCCGCGTTCCTCGTTCGGGAAATGGATCTTGAAGCGGTTGGCATATTGGTCGCCGACGCGCGCCTTGGTAAAGGCCTTGTCTGCCCAGTCGCCGAACCGTGCCATGTCCCAGGCAAACATGTCATAACGGCTTTCGCCCGTCACGATCCAGTCGGCAGCCAAAAGGCCCATTCCGCCCGATTGCGAGAAACCGGGTATGATGCCGTTGCAGCAAAAGTAATTGCGCAGTTCGGGCACCGGGCCAAACAGCACATTCGCATCCGGCGACCAGATCATCGGCCCGTTGATCACGCGCTTGATACCCGCCTCGCCAACTGCCGGCACGCGGTCTATGGCGCGCAACATATTGGGCTCGATCCGTTCCAGATCATCGGCAAAAAGTTCATGGCCAAAGCCTTGGGGTGTGCCACTTTCGGCCCAGAAACGCATGTCCTTTTCGTAGGCGCCCACCAGCAATCCCTTGCCTTCCTGGCGCAGGTAATATTCCCCGTCACGGTCCGCCACCGACGGCAATCGCCGGTCAAGTGCTGCTATTTCAGCTATGGTTTCGGTGACGAAATACTGATGCTCCGTCGGTTGCAACGGCAGGGTTATGCCCGCCATCGCGGCCACCTCCCGGCCCCACAGACCTGCCGCGTTCACGATCCACTGGGTCGCGATATCACCCTTTTCGGTGCGCACGATCCAACTGCCGTCTGGCTGTTGTTCGGTGCCGGTAACGGGGCAAAAGCGCACAATCTCGGCCCCACCTTGCCGTGCGCCCGCGGCATAGGCATTGGTCACACCAGAGGGGTCTACATTGCCGCCTGAGGGTTCAAACATGATGCAGCGGATACCGTCATAATTGACCAAAGGATGCAGGCGTTCCGCCTCGTCGCGGGTCACTTCGTGAAAGTTGAGCCCATAGTATTTCGCCTTGGCCGCCTGTAGGCGCAACTGATGCTCGCGCGCTTCGGTTTGCGCCAGATACAGCGAACCGGGCTGGAACACGCCACAACTTTGGCCCGTTTCCGCCTCGAGCGCGTTATACAGATCCATCGTATAGTTCTGGATGCGGGTGATGTTGTTGTTGTCGTGCAACCCGTGGATATTCGCCGCCGCATGCCAGGTAGAGCCGGAGGTCAACTCGTCGCGTTCCAACAGTATGACATCGGACCAGCCCAGCTTTGTCAGATGATACAGGATCGAGCAGCCGATAACGCCGCCTCCGATGATGACGGCCTGGGCATGGGTGCGCATTGTGTGGGTCCTGGGATCGGTTGCGTTGCGCCCCACCCTGACGGCGTGAAGGCGCGCGGTATTGCCCGATTACGACATCGCCCGTCGCCCTGTGACAAGAGCCATCAAATCGCCGACATCGCCTTGCAGCCGCGTCAGTGCCGCATGTCGGGTGCATCGTTTGCCGACGCTTCAAGACGTTGCTCGACCGCTTCACGGACATCGGACCGCGCCATGGACATCAACCGCTCGCGGTCCGGTTCAAAGTCGATGACCGCCAGCGCCCGGCGCAGGTGGATCTCGGCGGCCTTTCGCGCCGCAGCGCTCAGCCTTTCGTCGGGGTGGCGCATCAAACCGGACAGCGTTGCCTGCAACCTCTGCTGCACCTCCACCACGGCGGCCCCGTCGCGTGCCAGCGGTGAAAACGCATCCTCGATCAGATCTTCGGGATCAAGCGGGGCAACAAAGAGGTATTTCAGCTTGTGATCGCGTTCCGCCAACGATTCGTCTTTGTAGGCTGACAAAATCCGCCCGATCCGGGTGATGACATCAATGGCGGTGCCCGGATCATTCACACCCGGCGACAGCGCCTTTGAGGCAACTTCGCCCATCACCGTCAGACCAAATCGCGGGTCCTGATCGAAGGTACGCAAATCGCCCATACGCATATTGTCGCGCACTTCTTTTTCCAGGCTTTCCCAATCGTGCGTGTCGTCTTCGGGGGTGCCGCGTTTGACAACCTGTATCATCGGCTCATTCAGAAAAACAAACTCCCCGATGTAGCGCGTCAGGTAAAGTTCAACCCCGTGGGTTTTTGCGACATTGTTCATGGCTTCCGGATAGATATGCTGAATATAGCCGCTTTCGGTGGCAAGGATCGGTTTGGCATCACCCGGCACATCGCCGGTCAACGCGCGCGCGCCCAGGCACGGGTCGTTCAGACGTTCCTTGAACTGGGCGCGGGTGACATCCTCAATCTGACGGGTGGTATCAATCAGGCTGCCGAACGTTTGCAGATGCAGCACCCAGCGGATCAGGTAGATGACGATTACCGCCAGCACCACCACCGTCATGACGAACAGCACAAATGCGCGTTCGTCTACGTAAATGCCCAGTTCGCGCATGATGATGGCCACCAGCGCATAGACGTAGGCACCGATAAAGACCGCCAATGTATTTTGCGTGGTCCGGTCCTGGATAATCAGGCGGTGCACACGCGGCGTCCACTGCGTAGAGGACGCGCGGTAAACCGAGACCATGACCGTGATGGAAAACGTGGTGACTGCCAGCATCGCATTGGCAATGATCTGAAGCAGACGGTCAGCGGCAGAACCTGTGAGGCTGGTCGCGATCTTGTCCGGCACAAAACCCTCGATCAGTTGCGTCAGGCCAAGGGCTACAAAAGCCATCAGCCCCATCAGCAAAACCCGCACCCACAATTTGCGCGTATATTCACGCGTTTTGCGGAGCAGGGTCTGGGGAATAAACATATCAAAATTCATGTCGCATCATCTAGCGTGATAAACGGCGCGTCCACCCCCAGAAGGTTGCCGTGCCGAATTGTGCGGGTTTCGTTTTCCGGCTGATCCGAAATCGATCGCAGCCTTTCCAAAGGCGTCATCACGCCACGCGGCAAGGGCCCTGCTCAATGCGCTGATCCGGGTGCTGCGGACACCCCGGCCATGAAAGTCGGCCCGTCATTGATTTTCGCCCGCCGATGGACAAAATCGACATCTGGCGTCGGGTTTCGACACGATCCACCGGGATGAATTCGCCACCACTGGTGCAGTCGCAAATTGGAGAAGCCCATGCAAACCTCAACCCGTGCTCTTGTCATCGGCGGCGGCGTCGTCGGCGCTTCCGTGCTCTATCACCTGACAAAACTGGGCTGGAAAGACGTCATGCTGGTCGAGCGGTCAGAGTTGACTTCGGGCTCCACCTGGCATGCGGCGGGCGGGTTTCATACGCTCAACGGCGACACCAATATGGCGGCCCTTCAGGGCTATACCATCCGGCTTTACAAGGAGTTGGAAGAGATCACCGGCATGTCCTGCGGGCTGCACCATGTCGGCGGTGTGACACTGGCCGACACACCCGAGCGGTTTGACATGATGTTGGCAGAGCGTGCCAAACACCGCTTCATGGGTCTGGACACCGAAATTGTCGGCCCCGAAGAGATCGCAAAGATCGCGCCGATCACCAATCTCGACGGGATTATCGGCGGGCTTTACGATCCGCTGGACGGGCACCTTGACCCGTCCGGGACCACCCACGCCTACGCCAAGGCGGCGCGCATGGGCGGCGCCACGATTGAAACCCACTGCATGGTCAAGGAAACCAACCAACGCCCCGATGGCACATGGGACGTGGTCACCGACAAAGGCACGATCCACACCGAACATCTGATCAACGCAGGCGGGCTTTGGGCGCGCGAAGTGGGGGCGATGGCGGGGCTTTATTTCCCGCTGCACCCGATGGAGCACCAATATATCGTTACCGACGACATCCCCGAAATCTACAACCGCGATTCTGAGCATCCGCACGTGATGGACCCGGCCGGCGAAAGCTATTTGCGTCAGGAAGGGCGTGGATTGTGTATCGGGTTCTACGAACAAACCTGTCGCCCCTGGGCGGTAAACGGCACGCCCTGGACCTTCGGCCATGAACTGCTGCCTGATGATTTCGACAAGATCGAGGAAAGCATCGATTTTGCCTATCGCCGCTTTCCGGTTTTGGCGACTGCGGGCGTCAAGTCCGTCATCCACGGCCCGTTCACCTTTGCGCCCGATGGCAATCCGCTGGTCGGTCCGGTGCCCGGCGTGCGCAATTACTGGTCGGCCTGCGGCGTTATGGCCGGGTTCAGCCAAGGCGGCGGTGTCGGTCTGACGCTGGCGCAATGGATGATCGAAGGGGAGCCGGAGCGCGATGTGATGGCGCTGGACGTGGCGCGGTTCGGCAAGTGGATTTCGCCGGGTTATACCCTGCCGAAGGTGACAGAAAACTATCAAAAGCGGTTCTCGGTCTCTTATCCGAACGAAGAACTGCCCGCTGCGCGCCCCAACCGCACCACACCGATGTATGACGTGTTCACCGCGATGGGCGCGGTCTGGGGTCAGCAATATGGGCTGGAGGTGGCCAATTATTTTGCCCAAGGTGATGAGCCGACCTTCGAGACACCATCGTTCCGCCGCTCTGATGCCTTTGGCGCAACCGCGCGCGAGGTTATGGGGGTGCGCAACGGTGTCGGCATCAACGAGGTGCAGAACTTTGGCAAATATCTGGTCACCGGTCCAAACGCGCGCGACTGGCTGGACCGGATCATGGCGGGACGGGTGCCGCAAAAAGGCCGGCTGAGCCTTACTCCGATGCTATCGCGCAAGGGCAAGCTGATCGGGGATTTCACGATTTCATGTCTGGGCGACGAAGAATTTCAGCTCACCGCCTCTTATGGCGCGCAGGCATTCCATTACCGCTGGTTCATGCAGAACATCGAAGACGGCGTGCGGGTGGAGAACATTTCGGACCAGCGCACCGGGTTCCAGATCGCGGGACCAAAGGCACGCGAAGTGCTTCAGGCCTGCACGCTGCGCGATATTTCAACGATGCAATTCCTTGATGTCTGGCCGATGACCGTGGGCATGACCGACTGCACCGTGCAGCGCGTCAGCTATACCGGCGATCTGGGGTATGAGATTTACTGCGATCCAATGGGCCAACGCGCGCTTTGGGCTGTTTTGTGGGCCGCGGGGCAGGATCACG
>JAGXHC010000202.1 GCA_024636405.1 Sulfitobacter sp.
CAGGACTTCATAAAGCGCGGTGAACCAGTCGCGCAGCGGTTCAAACCGTTCTTTGCCAACCGCAAACACCATCGTCTGCAACGCTTCGGCGTCCCGCCCGCCATCCCAGCCCTTAAGCTGGTCACGCAGATCCTCCAGCGCCTCACGCTCCAGATCGGTGGGCGCGCGGAACACTTTGGCAGGCTTCACAAAATCATTGAAATAGCGCACCGCATGGCCCGCTGCGGCATCCATGCCGGGGTTCTTTTCAGGCGTCGCATCAGGCGCATAGCGCTGAATGAACCCCCACAGCTGTGATTTATCTTCCGCGCTCGATACCGACGCAAGGTTCAACAGCATGGAATAGGGCACCACCATGTCAGACACCGGCACGTCGCCGCCGTGGATGTGCCACACCGGGTTGTTCAGCCGGGCCTGGATGTCCTGCGTCTCATAGGCGCGCAGCTGCTGGTGATATTCATCCACCGCCTTTGGAATGACATCGAAATACATCCGCTTTGCGGTCTTTGGCTTGAGATACATGAAATAAGACAGCGATTCCGTGCTGGCATAGGTCAGCCATTCGTCAATGGTCAGCCCGTTACCGCTGGATTTGGAAATCTTCTGTCCGGTCTCGTCCAGAAACAGCTCATAGGTGAAATGCTCTGGCGCGTTGACGCCCAAAATCCGGCAGATGCTGTCATAAATCGGTGTATTCGTGGAATGATCCTTGCCGTACATCTCAAAGTCCACGCCAAGTGCGGCCCAGCGTGCGCCAAAATCCGGCTTCCATTGCAACTTCACGTTGCCACCCGTCACCGGCATGGTCATTTCCTCGCCGTCCTCGGTATCAAAGGTGATCGTGCCTTCCTTGGCATTGACCTTCTTGATCGGGACATACATCACCCGCCCTGTATGGGGATGGATTGGCAAAAAGATCGAATAGGTCTGCCGCCGCTCTTCGCGCAGAGATTTCAGCATCACCGCCATGATCTCGTCATACCTTTCGGCGGCGCGCAAAAGCACCTCGTCAAACTGTCCCGAGCCATAGAATTCGGTGGCCGAGATGAACTCATACTCAAACCCGAAGGTATCCAGAAACCGCCGCAGCATGGCATTGTTATGCGCGCCAAAGCTGTCGTGCGTGCCAAAGGGGTCCGGCACAGAGGTCAGCGGACGTTGCAGATGCTCCGCCAGCTTTTCAGGGTCGGGCACATTGCCCGGCACCTTGCGCATCCCGTCAAGATCGTCCGAAAAACAAATCAGCCGTGTCGGAATGTCGCTGATCTGCTCAAAGGCCCGGCGCACCATCGTTGTGCGGGCGACCTCGCCGAAAGTGCCGATATGCGGCAATCCGCTGGGCCCATAGCCGGTTTCAAACAGCACATGCCCCTTTTCGGGCGGTTTTGCCTGATAGCGTTTCAGCACACGGCGGGCCTCTTCAAAAGGCCACGCCTTGCTTTGCATCGCTGCTTCGCGCATCTCAGACATATCGCTTCATCCTGATATCCGGTGGCACGCCCCATGCCTGCCACCTTCGGGGTTCCTATTGCGCCCAAGGGGGGGCGTCAATATTCTGCACTGCAACAGGCCCCGCAAAGGACAGACCATGCCAGATGACAAATCCCTTTCTCTCAGCGCACAGGACAGCCTTGTTGCCTTGATGATCGCCGTTTCTGCCTCGGACGAAGACATCCGCACCGCCGAACTGATCAAGATCTCGAACGCGGTGGACCTGTTGCCCGTTTTTTCAGGCTATGACAACGACCGGTTCAGCACGATCAGCAAAACGGTTTTCGACCTGTTTGAGCAGGAGGATGGTCTGGATGCGCTTTTTGGCCTGATCCGCGAAGCCTTGCCCGAACGCCTGTATGAAACCGGCTACGCGCTGGCCTGCGACGTGGCCGCCGCAGATGGCAAGATCGATGAGGCGGAACTGCGCCTGCTTGAGGAAATCCGCTATGAACTGAATATTGACCGCCTGCACGCCGCGGCCATTGAACGCGGCGCACGGGCGCGGCACCTGACTTAGGATCACAACCCCGATCGTCAGACCCCCGATCGTCAGGCCCTCCGATCATCAGGCCCCCCCGATCATCAGAACGGTGTCACACCAGCAAATGGCCCGGCGCTTGCGCACAGCATCCGGGCCTGTCGCGCACTCATGACCCGTACATCACGCCCCAGCGTTCGATCAGCGCCTGCTGCACCCGCTTGGCGCGCCCGTTCCAGGCGCGCGCACCCGGTGGCCCTTCGCGGGCTTCGCGGGGGATCTTGTCGCGTTCTTCTTCATTTGCGGTGAATATGGCAAACGCCATGTCGGTGCCATCCGACGCGGTCATATACCCCGCCAGCGCGGAGACGAAATTAAGCGTGCCTGTCTTGGCCGCAACCTTCACCGGATGATCATTCACCGGACGCCCTTTGCCATCGCGCAGCGATATCGGCTTCAGGATGGCCCGCAGCCCGACATCCCGCGACTTGACCAAAGCTGTCACCATGTCCGCCGCACTCAGCGCATTGTCGTCGGCAAGGCCCGAATGATCCACCAGTTTCGGCGCGCGCAAGCCCAGCGTTGCAATCGCCCAGCGGTTCATCTCGGCGGTCGACGCACGCAAACTGACAACCTTGCCGATCCGGGACTGAGACGCGGCAATCCCAACCATCTCTGCCGTCAGATTGGTCGAATATTTCAACATGTCTTTAAGAATGCCGCGCAGATCGCCGCTTTTCTGGGTCACGATCACCTCTACGTCAGGCAATACATCAACCATCTGTGCCTTCTCCAGCCGGATGCCCTGCGAACCTGCCAGCGTTGCAAAGACATCGCCGGCGTAAAGCCCCGGTTTGCGCACTGGCAGCCACCGCGCGCCGCCTTTGCCAAGCGCACCTTTGGCCACGGTCCATTCATCGCGCATCCCGGCGTTCCGATAGGTGTAGATCGGCGCGCTGCGGTCGATCACCTGCATTGATGCCATCGCCACGGCGGGGCGGTATTTGGCGGACCGACCGTCCATCGTGACGTCGTATCCGCTGGTGCCACGCTTCCATTCAAAATGCACGCGGTTGTAATTCAGCGCCAGCGCCGACACCGCGGGGTTGTACCCCACGTGATCGGGCTGCTCGGGGTCAATCTGCCGCATAACGGGCATCGCCGCCTCAAAGACCTTGAAACCACCCTTGACGCTGTGCACCCCGGCTTGCTTGAGGTTCGCCGCCATTGTGGCCAGCGCATCAGTGTCCAGCGTCGGATCGCCGCCACCGATCAGCCCCAGATCCCCCTGCAATTCGCCGTCCACGATGGCGCCCGTCGCGCCAAGCCGCGTCTCGAACCGGTGTTCCGGCCCCAGCACGTTCAGCGCATAAAGCGCGGTGATCGCCTTGGTCACACTTGCCGGCGGGGTGCCGACCTGTTCGTGCGCAGCCTCCAGCTGTTGACCCGTTGCCAGATTTGCCACGCTGAAAGCCACGGTGCCGGTCAGTCCCGCATCCTTGATGATCTGCGCCGGATCGCGCACGGATCGTTTGTGAAAATCCTCGCCGCGCAACCGTGGTCGCAGCGATTCCGTCGGCGGAGCCGCCAGCGCCGCCCCCGTGCCAAAGGTTGCAGCCGCGCCGGAGCCAATGAAAAATCGTCTCGAAATCAGTTTGTTCATGAGGCTGACTTAAACCTCAGCGCGCGCAGGTCCACAAGAACCCGAACATCACATTTTCATGGCCCCGGTCGCATGCTAAGGCGCACCGATGCAGCGCGCCGTTTTCCTCATGTTCATTGCCATGTCCCTGATCCCTGCCGGGGACACGGCAGGCAAGGTGCTGACATCGCAACTGGGCATCGCCCCGGTGTTTGTCGCGTGGTCCAGATTTGCGTTGGGCACCTTGATGATCATGCCCTTCGTGCCGCGCGGCACGCTTGGCTTGCTGCGCAACTGGCGCGTCTGGCTGCGCGCAGGATTGCTGTGTGGCGGCATTACCAGCATTCAGACCGCACTTCAGACCGAAGCCGTCGCAACCGTTTTCGCCGCGTTTTTTATCGGTCCGATGGTCAGCTATGTATTGGCCGTATTGTTTCTGCGCGAGCCGGTGACGCCGCTGCGCAACCTGCTAATCCTTGTTGGTTTCGCCGGTGTCCTGCTGGTGGTGCGCCCCGGCATCGCTGTCAGCGGTGGGACGCTCTGGGCCGTCACGGCGGGGATCTTCTATGGCGGATTTTTGACCACGTCGCGCTGGTTGTCTGGCATCGCGCCGGCGCTCTCGCTCAGCTTCAGCCAACTGGTGATCAGCGCGTTTCTGCTCACGCCGCTGGGCCTTGCGCACCTGCCGCCACTACAATTTGACATCGCCGCGCTGACCCTGACCAGCGCCTTTTGCTCAATGATGGGCAACCTGCTGCTGCTCGTGGCCTACCGCAGCGCATCGGCCACGCGGCTTGCCCCGCTGGTCTATTTTCAACTGATCGCGGCGGTTGCCTTGGGTTGGGCCGTGTTCGGAGACCTGCCGGATGCGTACACTTGGGCCGGGCTATTATTGATCATCGGGTCGGGACTTGTGTCCACCCGCCTGCGCTGATGACCACGCCCCGGAGGCGCGGATCGCTGTCGAAGACAGATCCACCATCGGCACATTGACAAAACACCACGCAGGCGGCGCTGCCCGCGCCAAAAGCTGGCTGTTGCGCCCGGCAATGCGGTACGGCGCATAAAGCGTTGCGGCGCGGCTCATGCGCGCCGAAATCCGCTGTCCGGGACGGGCCAACACGCCAACGGGTACCGTCTGCATGATCTGCTGCCAGTCCTGCCAGTGATGCAACTGCGCCAGATTATCCGCGCCCATCAACCACACAAACCGCACGCGGGGATAAAGCGCGCGCAGCCGGGCCAGCGTCTGGGCGGTATAGCGCGTGCCAATGCGTGTCTCGATGTCCGTGACCGTGACGCGGGGATGCGTCATTACCTCCTGCGCGCGCGTCATACGCTGTTCCAGCGGCGCAGGTCCGCGCGCCTTGAGCGGATTACCGGGGCTGACCAGCCACCAAACCCGATCCAGTCCAAACCGTTTGATCGCCTCTCGGGTAATATGGGCGTGACCCGCGTGCGCGGGATCAAACGATCCGCCCAGCAGACCGATCACCTGACCGGGGGTGGCATATGGAAAATGATGACGCACAGAAAATCGACCCCCGAGGATACTCAGAGGCCGAAAGGAGGGGGTTATCGCCCTATTGTCAATCTGATCGGGCCTGATCCGCGCACATGCTTGATGCAGAAGTGCAAAGGTTGCAGGACCGCTGAACCACTA
>JAGXHC010000203.1 GCA_024636405.1 Sulfitobacter sp.
AGCTCAAGCGTGGCTTCCATCAGGCGTTTTTCGGTAAAGGGGTCGCCGACCTGTACGGTAGGGCGCTTTTCCTCAATCGTGTCGTCAAATTCCGCAGAGGCCATGGTGGCGCCGCCGACGCCGTCGCGGCCAGTCTTGGCCCCGAGGTATACCACGGGCATACCGACCCCCGAGGCGGCGGAGTAAAAGATCTTGTCTGCATCCGCCAGCCCGGCAGCAAAGGCGTTGACCAGACAATTGCCGTCATAGGCTGCGTCAAAGCGTACTTCGCCGCCCACGGTGGGCACACCAAAACAATTGCCATAGCCGCCGACACCGGCCACGACTCCGTGGACCAGTTGGCGCGTCTTGGGGTGGTCGGGGCGACCAAAGCTGAGCGCGTTCATCGCAGCGATTGGGCGCGCGCCCATGGTGAAGACATCGCGCAGGATGCCGCCGACACCCGTGGCAGCACCCTGATAGGGTTCAATGTAGGACGGGTGATTGTGGCTTTCCATTTTGAAGACCAGCGCCTGACCGTCGCCGATGTCCACGACGCCTGCGTTTTCACCCGGTCCGCAAATCACCTGAGGGCCTTCGGTGGGCAGGGTGCGCAGCCATTTCTTGGATGACTTGTAAGAGCAATGCTCATTCCACATGGCCGAGAAGATCCCCAGTTCCGTGAACGATGGCGCGCGACCGATGATGTCGAGGATGGTGGTGTATTCATCCTGCGACAGGCCGTGGGCCTTGATCAGGTCAGGCGTAATGGCTGGATCGGTCATGATGATGTCCCCGGATGGCGCAGTGCACCGCCCTCATAGAACAGGGGCAGGGCGGGGAAAAGGGGCAATGCGGGCATGCCTGATCGGGGCTGAGGGGGGTAGGGTGCACGGCGCGGCTCCGCCGTGGATTGCCAGCTTGGCAGAGCGGCGTACAGGCATGGCCTTGGGCAAGGTGCAACCGCTGCGCGCTGTCGCGGTGGCGAGTGGGAAAAAAAAGGCCGAGCATAAAGCTCGGCCAAGTCCAACAGGGAGGTATGAAGAGACTGCCCGGAGGCCGTCGTCTTCATGATGCTCAATTAGGCAGCACGGCTGCCCGGATCAAGGGCGAACGTATGTTTTTGCATGCATGTCAGATATGCGGAAAACGCATGACTAGCGGTTTTCCTTCTCCCGCAGTTGCTTGCGGTAGGTAATGATCTCATCCTGGACAAAATCCTTGAACGCGGCAACGCGTTTGGATTGGCGCAATTCTTCAGGATACGCGAGGAAGACAGGTACATCAGCCGATTCGACTTCGGGGAGGACCTGAACCAGATCGGGGAAATCCTGTGTCAGGTAGTCCGGCAGCACGCCAATGCCCAGATTGTGCAGCACGCCCTGTAGCACGCCGAAGTAATTGTTGACCGTCAGCAGGGAACGCACGTCGTTCGCCATCAATTGCTGGATCAGGTTCATGCCCGCGCTGACCTGATCGCTGACGGTGTTCTGGCAGATCAGGCGGTGGTCGGCCATGTCCTCGATGCGTTTGGGTGTGCCGTTGTCGGCCAGATATTTCGGGCTGGCATAAAGACACATGCGCACGGTCATCAGGCGCTTGCGGATCAGATCGGACTGGGACGGTTCCTTCATCCGGATCGCGACGTCGGCTTCGCGCATCGGCAGATCCAGCACACGTTCCTCAAGCATCAGGTCAACCTTGAGATCGGGATACTTCTCATAAAGTTTGGGCAGGCGCGGCGCGAGCCACAGCGTGCCGAAGCCTGTGGTGGTGGTGACGCGCAATTCGCCGAACACTTCCTCTTCGCTGTCGCGGATGCGTGCGGCGGCCGTGTCGAGGCGTTTGGTCATGGCGCTGGTGGCGTCAAACAGCAACTCACCCTGTTCGGTGAGGATCAGCCCGCGGGCGTGTCGGTGAAACAGGTTGGTGTTGAGCTGTTCTTCCAGCCCGCGAATTTGGCGGCTGACTGCGGATTGCGACAGGTTCAGTTTATCACCTGCGTGAGTCAGCGACCCCGCATCCGCAACCGCGTGAAAAATTCTCAGCTTATCCCAGTCCATCGTATCAATGCTTTCTTTGGCTTGAGTGTGTCCTAGCTTATATTGCAACAAAAAACAGGGGGTCTTGGGGGCGCGGATCCGCTGGGGCGAAATAAACCGGCTATACAGGTCAGTAATTGTGACCTATAAATCGGCTCAAACATGCCAGACTGACATGAACCCCAGGGAGGCCACGTCATGACGACCCAGAAGATTTCGCTCAACGACCGCTTTGATCTTGATAAAAGCCCGGTGCTGCTGAACGGCACGCAGGCGCTGGTGCGGATGATGATGATGCAGGCGGCACGCGACCGCGCGGCGGGGCTGAACACGGCTGGCTATGTGACCGGCTATCGCGGAAGCCCGCTGGGCGCGGTCGATTTGCAGATGGCAAAGGCCGAAAAGGTGCTGACGCCTTATAATGTCAAGTTTCATCCGGGTCTGAACGAGGATCTGGCGGCGACCGCGCTGTGGGGCAGCCAGCAGGCGGAATTGCGCGGCGAAGGCAAATACGACGGTGTCTTTGGTCTGTGGTACGGCAAGGGGCCGGGGGTGGACCGGTCTGGCGATGTGATGCGGCACGCGAATATGGCAGGCACATCAGCCCACGGCGGCGTGCTGATGGCGATGGGCGATGACCATACCGGTGAATCTTCCACCGTGTTGCACCAGTCGGAGTGGGCGCTGGTGGATGCCTATATGCCCGTGGTGTCACCTGCGGGCGTGCAGGAGATTATGGATTACGGGCTTTATGGCTGGGCGCTGTCGCGGTTCTCGGGTCTGTGGGTTGGTCTTAAGACGATGAAGGACACCGTGGAGGCAACAAGTGTGGTTGACGGCGATCCGCACCGCATGAAGCTTGTCATGCCACAGTTTGACATGCCGCAAGGCGGGCTGAACATTCGCCTTGGTGATACGCCGCATCTGCAGGAAGCGCGGATGATTGATTACAAGCGCTTTGCCGCAGAAGCGTTTTCGCATGCCAACAGAATGGACAAACGGGTCTGGGGCAAACGTGGTGCCAAGATCGGTTTTGCCGCGGCGGGCAAGAATTGGCTTGATCTGGTGCATGCGCTGTCGCTGCTCAATATCGATGAGAACGAGGCCGAGCGGTTGGGGATCACGACCTATAAGATCGGCCAGACCTTCCCGCTTGATATGCGCGGGTTCCACGACTGGGCCGAAGGGCTGGATCTGATCGTGGTGGTCGAGGAAAAGCGCAAGCTGATCGAAGTGCAGGTCAAAGAGGCGCTGTTTTCGGACACGCACCGGCGTGTCTATGGCTGGCACAAGGGCGGCGGTGCCGGGATGGAGCATGGCGAGGAACTGTTCCCGACACGTGGCGCGTTGGACCCGATCTGGATTGCGGAAAAGCTGGGCGGGATATTGCTGGAGGAAGGCCGCACCACGGACGGCATTCGCGCCGGTCTGGATGCGCTGGGCGATGCCCGCCGCGCAGACAACGCCGAAGACATTGCGGCGCGTCTGCCGTATTATTGTTCGGGCTGTCCGCATAACACCTCTACCAAGGTGCCGGAGGGCAGCCGCGCTTATGCCGGGATCGGCTGTCACTATATGGTGCAGTGGATGGACCGCGAGACCACCGGTTTCACCCATATGGGCGGTGAAGGCGCCAACTGGATCGGCGAGGCGCCTTTTTCCACCACGCCGCATGTGTTCCAGAACCTTGGCGATGGGACATATAATCATTCTGGCGTTCAGGCGATCCGTGCGGCGCTCGCTGCGGGGGTGAACATCACCTACAAGATCCTTTATAATGACGCTGTGGCGATGACCGGTGGTCAGCACAACGAGGGCGATCTGGACGCCTACCGCATTGTGGCAGAGCTCAAGGCGATGGGTGTGCGCAATATCGCGGTGGTTTACGACGAAAAGGAAGACGTCGATCTGAAGCGGTTCACCGGCGTCGAAATCCATGAACGTGCTGAAATGGACAATGTGCAGAAGGCCTTTACCAAGCATGAAGGCGTCAGCGCCATCGTCTATATTCAGACCTGTGCTGCCGAAAAACGCCGCCGTCGCAAGCGGGGTCTGTTTCCCGACCCCGACAAGCGCGTGTTCATCAATGAAGATGTCTGCGAAGGCTGTGGCGATTGCGGGGTGCAATCCAATTGCGTCTCGATCGTGCCGAACGAGACCGAACTGGGCCGCAAGCGTGCGATTGATCAATCGTCGTGCAACAAGGATTATTCCTGCGTCAAAGGCTTCTGCCCGTCTTTCGTGACGCTTGAGGGGGCCAAGATCCGCAAAGACCCGACGACCGAGATTACGATTCCCGATCTGCCGATGCCGGACCTGCCGCGCATCAACGGCACCTATAATGTGGTGATCACCGGGGTCGGCGGCACCGGTGTTGTCACTGTGGGCGCATTGTTGGCGCAGGCCGCGCAGCTTGATGGCAAAGGTGCCGGCATGATGGAGATGGCCGGGCTTGCGCAAAAGGGCGGCGCGGTGCATATCCATTGTCGGCTCGCCGAAAAACCGGGCGATATCAGCGCGATCCGGGTCGCCACAGGCGAGGCTGACGCGTTGATCGGCGGCGATCTGGTGGTGTCTGCGGGGAACAAGACGCTGGGGCTGACGAAGGCGGGGCGCACGGGTGCCGTGGTCAATTCACACCAGATCATTACCGGCGATTTCACCCGCGATACGGAATTTCAGCTGCCCTACGACCGGCTGAGCCTTGCGTTGGAGGCGCGGATGAAAGAGCGCCTGACGATGTTTGACGCCTCTGATCTGGCCAAGGCTGCGCTTGGCGATTCGATCTTTTCCAACATGATGATATTCGGTGCAGCCTGGCAGCAGGGTTTGCTGCCGCTCACGCTGGAGAGCATTCAGGAGGCGATCAGCCTGAACGGTGCCGCGGTGGAGCGTAACCTGCGCGCGTTTGATCTGGGTCGCTGGGCAGCGCTTTATCCACAGGACGCGGCATCGGTTATTGCGCCGAATGTGGTTGGTTTGCCAAAATCGCTGGACGAAAAGATTGCGTTCCGGATGGCGCATTTGACGGACTATCAGGGCAAACGATTGGCACGCCGCTATGCGCGGATGCTGGACGGGATCACCGACCGCAGCGTAAAGACAGCCGTCGCACTGGGGTTCCATAAGGTGTTGGCCTATAAGGATGAATACGAAGTTGCGCGTCTGCTGTTGACCAGTCGTGACAAGGTGCGCGCGGAGTTTGATGGCGATTTCAAGATGACCTTCCATATGGCCCCGCCGATCATATCCAAACAGGGGCCGGACGGGCGCCCGATGAAGCGCGAATTTGGCCAATGGCTTGAGGGACCTTTGCGGCTTATGGCAAAGTTCAAAGGGCTGCGCGGCACGCCGTTTGATCCCTTTGGCTATACCGCCGAGCGCAGAATGGAGCGCGCGTTGATCACCCAGTACGAAGTGGACATGACCGAAGTCCTGCCCAAGCTCACCGATCAGACCCGCGAGGCGATTGTGGCGCTGGCTGAATTGCCGTTGCAGATCCGTGGCTTTGGCCCGGTCAAGCAGGCGAACGAGCAAAAAGCGGCAAAGCGGCGCGAAGAATTGCTGAGTGTGATCCGTTCAGGAGGCTGCGCGACGGCGCGGGCGGCGGAGTAGTCATTGGCTTTGCCGTCCACGCGCGGTGTCAATCGCGTGGGCGGCATTGGGCATCATTGGAATGTCTTGCCGCAAATGGCAAAGCGATGATGGATTTCCGCCGTAAAGCGACATATGAGTCTGTTATCAACCCCGGTTCGGTGCGCCGAACGGAGGGTGAAGTTCGAGATAGGGCCGCGTGCCCAAAGGTGACAGCGACAGATGGCAGTTGGAATTTTTGATTCGGGCCTTGGCGGGTTGACCGTCTGGTCCGCCGTGCAAAAGCGTTTGCCGGATGTGGATTTCGTCTATCTCGCGGACAGCGCCCACGCGCCTTACGGCGTGCGCACGGCGGATGACATTTATGATCTGACCTGTGCCGCCGTGCAGCGGCTTTTTGATGCGGGCTGTGATCTGGTTGTTCTGGCATGCAATACCGCCTCGGCTGCGGCGTTGCGGCGGATGCAGGAAAGCTGGGTGCCGGAGGGCAAGCGTGTATTGGGTGTGCTGGTGCCCCTGATCGAAGCGCTGACGGAGCGGCAGTGGGGCGACAATTCCCCGCCGCGCCAAGTTTCCCTGCAGCATGTCGCGCTGTTCGCGACCCCCGCCACCGTGGCAAGCCGCGCGTTTCAGCGCGAACTGGCGTTCCGCGCGATCGGTGTGGACGTCGAGGGGCAGGCCTGCGGCGGTGTCGTGGATGCAATTGAGGACGGGGATTTCATCCTTGCTGAAGCGCTGGTCCGCAGTCATGTCGATGCCCTGAAACGCAAGATGCCCGAACCACAGGCGGCGATTCTCGGATGTACACATTACCCGTTGATGCAGGAGGCGTTTCAAACTGCACTGGGGCCTGATGTTCAGGTGTTCAGCCAGGCAAATCTGGTTGCTGACAGCCTTGCTGATTATCTGCGGCGGCATCCGAACATGCTGGGACGCGGGGATGCGGCATTGTTGACAACGGGTGATCCGAAGCGCGTCAGCAGCCGCGCGACACAATTCCTGCGACGACCTATCGCATTTGAAGCGGCCTGAACCTATCTATAATCTGTTGCAGACTTGGGGAGTCACATGACCCAGAATATCGCAATCCTTGGCGCGTCGGGCTATACCGGGGCTGAGCTGATCCGGTTGATCGCCGGGCATTCCTCTATGCGGATCAAAGCGTTGGGGGGAAATTCCAAAGCTGGTCAAAGCATGGCGGAAGTATTTCCGCATCTGCGCCACCTGGATCTGCCGGATCTGGTGACGATGGATGAAATTGATTTTTCCGATATTGACCTGTGTTTTTGTGCGCTGCCTCACAAAACCTCGCAGGAGGTGATTGCGGCACTGCCCAAAGACCTCAAGATTGTCGATCTGTCGGCTGATTTCCGGCTGCGCGATCCGCAGGACTATGAGAAATGGTACGGCAATGCGCATACCGCGATGGAGCAGCAGGCGGAGGCGGTGTACGGGCTGACCGAATTTTACCGCGATGACATCAAGGCCGGCCGTCTGGTGGCAGGAACCGGTTGTAACGCCGCGACGGGTCAGTTTGCGCTGCGACCCTTAATTACCGCCGGGGTGATCGACCTTGATGAGATCATACTGGACCTGAAATGTGCGGTGTCCGGGGCGGGTCGGTCGCTGAAGGAAAACCTTTTGCATGCTGAATTGAGCGAAGGGTATCACGCATATTCAGTTGGCGGCACGCACCGCCATCTGGGCGAGTTCGATCAGGAGTTTTCGGCGCTGGCAGGACGGCCCGTCAAGGTGCAGTTCACGCCGCATCTGATCCCCGCGAACCGGGGTATTCTGGCGACCTGCTATGTTAAAGGCGACGCCCAACCCATTCATAAAGCTTTGAAAAACGCCTATGCGGCTGAGCCGTTCATCGAAGTTCTGCCGATGGGGGAGGTGCCCAGCACGCGGCATATTCGGGGATCTAATTTTTGCCACATCGGTGTGGTGCAGGACCGTATCGAAGGGCGCGCCATCGTGATTGCAGCACTTGATAACCTGACGAAAGGGTCAAGCGGCCAAGCATTGCAGAACGCGAACCTGATGCTGGGGCTGGAAGAGACGGAGGGGCTGATGATGGCCCCGCTGTTCCCGTGATGATATGAAAAACCTTAGAAAACAAAGACGTATCCAGATTATTGCAGTCGCGGTCGTGGCGCTTGTGCTGTCAACGTCGTTGATCGGGTATGCCTTGCGCGATGGCATCAACTATTTTCGCGCACCGTCGCAGATCATGGCAGAGCCGCCGGGCCCTTCGGAGGTGTTCCGCATTGGCGGCCTGGTAGAGGAAGGGTCGCTGAAACGTGGCGAAGGGCAGGTGATCCGGTTTAGCGTGACCGACGGTGGCGCGGTTGTGCCAGTGACATTCGATGGCGTTCTGCCGGATCTTTTCGGTGAGGGGCAAGGCATGGTCGGCACCGGTCGTTACATTAACGGAACTTTTCAAGCAACTGAAATTCTTGCGAAACACGATGAAAATTACATGCCAAAAGAGGTTGTTGACGCGCTGAAGGAGCAAGGCGTCTACAAAGCACCCGACAGCTAGCAACGTAC
>JAGXHC010000204.1 GCA_024636405.1 Sulfitobacter sp.
CCGACGCCTGCCATGAACACGGCTGCGCCGTGATGATCCAGTTGACCCATTTGGGTCGGCGCACAAGCTGGAGCAAAGGGGACTGGCTGCCTGCGGTCAGTTCCGGCCCGCACCGGGAGCCTGCGCACCGCGCCTTTCCCAAGATGATGGAAGACTGGGATATCGCGCGCATTATCAATGACTTTGCCGATGCGGCAGAGCGTATGCAGGCGGGTGGCATGGACGGTATCGAGCTTTATGCAGGGGGGCACCTGCTGGATCAGTTCTGGTCACCGCTGACAAACGCGCTGGATGGCCCTTACGGCGCTGACACGCTGGAAAACCGTGTCCGGTTTTCGCTGGATGTGCTGAGCGCGATCCGCAAACGGACGGGTCCGGAATTTGTCATCGGCGTGCGCGGCACAGCGGATGAGATGCAGGCAGGCGGGATCAGCACAGAAGACGGCGTTGCCATTGCCACCATGCTGCGAGACAGCGGGATGGTCGATTTCTTCAACGTGAATCGCGGGCGTATTCACACCGATCCGGCGATGACGCAGATGATCCCGATTGCAGGAATGCGCAGCGCGCCGCATCTGGACTTTGCCGGCAGCATCCGTCGCGCGACAGGATTGCCGACGTTCCATGCGTCTCGAATTCAGGACGTCGCTACTGCGCGGCACGCGATTTCCGCAGGGCTGCTGGACATGGTCGGGATGACGCGCGCGCACATGGCCGATCCCCATATCGTGCAAAAGATCATGACTGGTCGCGAGGATCAGATCAGACCCTGCACCGGCGCGAATTATTGTCTCGATCGTATTTATCAGGGGGGTATGGCGCTTTGTATTCACAACGCGGCGACGGGCCGTGAAGAGACGATGCCGCATGACATCCCTGCTGCCGCCGCTGCGCGCAATTTTGTCATCGTCGGGGCCGGGCCTGCCGGGCTTGAGGCCGCGCGTGTGGCCGCAGCCCGTGGGCACACCGTCACGGTGCTGGAGGCCGCGAGCGCGCCGGGGGGGCAGATCCGCCTGACTGTCCGCACCCCGCGACGTCGCGAAATGATGGGGATCGTGGACTGGCGCATGGCGCAGTGCGAAGCCATGGGCGTGACTTTCCGGTTTGGCACTTATGCCGAAGCCGACGACGTCATGGCCCTGTCACCGGATGTTGTCATCGTGGCCACGGGCGGGATGGCCCATACCCAACTTTATGAGACATCAGCAGATCAGCCCAACCTCGTGACAAGTTGGGATATCCTGTCGGGTGATGTCGAGCCATCGGGCGATGTGTTGATCTACGACGAAGCGGGTGATCACGCGGGCCTTCAGGCAGCAGAGATCGCCTTGAACGCTGGTGCGCGGGTTGAGATCATGACACCCGACCGGACCTTTGCACCCGAGGTGATGGCGATGAACCTGGTGTCCTACATGAAGACGCTACAGCATGATGACGTCACCTTTACCGTGACCCAGAGACTGTTGGGCGTTGCGCGTGAGGGCAATCGGCTGCGGGCCACAATCGGCACCGATTATTCGGATCGCCTGACATATCGCGACTATGATCTGGTGGTCGTCAACTACGGAACGCTGCCGCTGGATGATCTTTATCACGCGCTGCGCGGCCAGTCTGTGAATGGCGGTGCCGTCGATCATGATGCGCTGATCGCGGGTCGGCCGCAGAATTTGCGCCCCAATCCGCAGGGCCGGTTCCAACTTTTCCGCATTGGTGACGCTGTCTCTTCCCGCAACACCCACGCTGCGATCTATGATGCCTTGCGGCTTGTGAAAGACCTGTAGGATGGATGAAAATCTTTCAGTCCCGGCAAACAATAGCAGCGCAAATGTACATATATTGGATCGAATTGATACGTTAAGGGGTCAAATGGACGCGACCATTACGGCAAAATCGCGCTCGAGCTCTGCCACTTTGCCCCTGTGACTGCGCATCGGGCGGACGATCTTTCTGGTGGATTTGCGGCGCGCTTGCCCCGCGCTGCACAGCGTCAGCCTGCAAGCAGCGCGGTCTGCACCTTTTGGTCCCACCCCAGATAAAATGCGTCTCCGTCGCGAATGACCGGACGGGTCATCACTTTGGGTTGCGCCAATATCTGTGCCTCGGCCTCTGAGTTCTTCAACCAGTCATTGAGCGCGCGGTAATCATTTGACGTGCGGTCCACCAACCGATCCCCAAATTCTGCGATCAGTTCAGCCAGTTCCGCGTCACTCAGCGGTTCGGCCCTGATGTCGCGAAAACGGACGGTCTTGCCCTCTGCCTCCAGCGCCTTGATGGCCTTCTGACAAATTGCGCAGGTGCTCAATCCATAGATTATCATGCCGCAATCTCCTTGTGACGGTGAGCCTGCAATCTTGTGCATCAATCGGGCCATTGCAACCATATCAATCCTGAACCATGGCCCTGATGGTTTCGATAAACCGACGCAACGCCCCTGTGTGCGACAAGCTAACCCTGCGATTCGGCACTAAGAATTCCGGTCAGCAGCTACAAAGGCAGGGATGGGGTCGCATTGTTTCGATCTACAAGGCGAACATTCCCGTAATGCGGGAAATTGCCCTAAATTGGGCATGATCAGGTCACTTTTGGGACACCCCTCGCGAACTTGTGATAACCATGGTCAACGCTTGTGCAGCACGCGTGGATTTGACGCATCCCAAAGATCTTCGAGGAGAACCCGATGTCGACCGTATATCATGAGAACCTGAGCACCACTGGAACGTCCTTCGAGGACGACTTCAATAACAACGCACCCATTGGTATTGCGGTTGGTGACCAACTGTCGGGAACTGTCGGGGTTGAATATGCTTCGGGTGCGGGGGGTACGGATCTGTTCGATACCGCAACGGTCAATGTCTATGCCGGCAACACTTATACCTTTACGGTCGCGGGCGACACGATGAGCGATCCCGCCGCACTGAATTTTCAGGTGGACGGGGTCACGACAAGCGTCTCGGATGCGTCGGGTGCGTTTGAGATGACCGTGACCTGTACCGCGTCGACAACTGGGTCGGTGTTCATCGGGTTCGGTACTGAAAGCGGGATATCAGCAGGGCTGAATTATACGATCACGCTGGATTCCATCGTATACCCCCAACCCACGGAGGGTGACGACCTTATCTCCGGGACCATGACCGCGAACACCATTAACCTGCTGGGTGGCAATGATACCTACGAAGCACATGGCGGATCGGACCGGGTTTCCGGCGGCGACGGCAATGACCACATCAGCGGGAATTGCGGCAATGACAGGATCAACGGCGACGCGGGAAATGACACGCTGATTGGCGGCAATGGCCGTGACATCATCTTTGGCGGTACGGGGAACGACCTGTTGGACGGCGGCAATCAGGAAGACGTGTTGAACGGCGACGCGGGCAACGACACTTTGATTGGTGACAAAGGTGAAGATACCATTGATGGCGGCGCTGATGATGACTTCATCGATGGCGGCAAGGACAATGATCTGCTTACCGGAGGGGATGGTGCCGACACGTTCTTCTTCCGGTCTGGTGACGGGCGCGACATCATCACCGACTTCTCCCTGGGGATCGACAAAATTGACCTGACCATGCTGAGGATCTGGGACATCTCTCAACTGGTGATCACTGAAACGGGCAGCGGTGTGCGCATCAATACCGGCGATTTCAACTATATCGAAATCACGGGCCTGTCCGCGGGTATGCTGAGCAACGCTGATTTCATCCTGGCCGATGCGCCCGTGATCACGACCACGGAAGGGGGCGATTCAATCACCGGCACTGATGGCGACGACACGTATTACGCCGCAGGCGGTTCCGACCGTGTCTCGGGCGGCGCCGGCAATGATACGATTGACGGTGGTACAGGGCAGGACACCATTTACGGCGGCGACGGGAACGACTCGCTTATGGGTGGTTCAGGCAAAGACCAGATCAAAGGCGGCGATGGCGACGACGTCATTCTTGGCGGGTCCGACAATGACAAGCTTGAGGGTGGGAACGGCAACGATTACATTGACGGCGGAAATGCGAACGACCGCCTTTATGGCAACAGTGGCAATGATACGCTGATCGGCGAAAACGGCAACGACAAGCTTTATGGCGGCGATGACGACGACAGGTTGTTGGGTGGCGCAGGAAAAGACACTCTGAATGGCGGCAATGGCGATGACGAGATCATAGGTGGCTGGGGTGATGATATGCTCACTGGAGGCCAAGGCGCGGATACATTTGTCTTTGACGATGATCGCACGCGGGCCGACACGATCACCGATTTTGAGGATGGCACCGATTTCATCCGGATCACCGGTTATGCGTTCGGCGACGTATCGGACATGACCATCACCCAATTGGGCAGTGACGCGGTCATTACCCTGAGCGACAGAGACAGCATCACCATCCAGAACATGGCTATCGACGATCTTACAAACGCGGACTTCCTTTTTAGCTGAGGCTTCCAATAGGGTTTGCGGCAACGGTAGCCGTGATCAGGTCCGCAGTCTCGCGTCTGGCGGCATCAAAGCAGTACATCCTGCATGATGCCCTGACGTCACGCTTCCGGCGCGTTTGTCAGTCATTGACCGCGAATTGAAAAACTATTCCATAAGATACAAATGCCGATGCGGTCACGAAAAAAGCGATCAGCCACCAAGGCCAATCCGGTTTGGACGCCGTTGCTTTTTGTTCGCCCATCATGGCGTCCAAAGGAGAACGGATTCTTCTCATGAGTTCAGCCATCCAAGTAAGCCTCCTGTGACTGTTGTTATGTCTTATGACATGACAATTCAGCAACTACCGGAGAAATGTGACCCTATTATGTTAAACTTTCATCAGAAACAAAACCATGCAGCATTTGGCACAGTTCAGGCATGGTGCGTTATGATGTGTCCGCAAGCTCCGCACAACGCGTGCCATTTGTTGCCGTCAGGCGCGCAAATCGGCTTAGGCTACGCGGCGCAAAAATGCTTTCGTACGGGGATCTTGGGGGCTTTCAAGTAGCTGCCTGGGCGGTCCTTGTTCGACAATCTGGCCATCGGCCATGAACACGATACGATCCGCAATCTCTCTGGCAAATTGCATTTCGTGGGTGACGATCAACATCGTCTGACGCCTTTCGGCAACACGGCGCATCAGATCAAGAACCTCGCCCACCCACTCCGGATCAAGAGCAGAGGTAGGTTCATCGAACAGCATCAGATCAGCGTCCAACGCCATGGCGCGTCCGATCCCGACACGCTGTTGTTGACCGCCCGACAATGCGGCCGGGTACGAATTTGCCTTATCAGCCAAGCCTGTCTCGCGCAGCGTGGCATCGGCGCGTGCTACTGCGTCAGCCTTGGACTGACCTTTGACGGTGATCAGTGCCTGCGTGATGTTTTCGCGGGCGGTCTTGTTGGCAAAAAGCGCGTAGTTCTGAAACACGAATGACGTCCGTCGCCGCAGTGCAAGGATATCGGCGCGGGTTGCGCTGTCAGCATCAACGGTCAGTTCGCCGATGCGGATAATGCCGCTGTCGGGACGGTCCAGATAGTTCATGCATCGAAGCAATGTCGACTTTCCAGTACCGGACGGGCCGATCACGACAACCCGCTCGCCGGGTGCTATGTCTAACGCGATGTCCTTGAGAACGCTGGTTTTGCCAAAGGATTTATTCAGACCAGATACGGAAATGCCGACTGTTGAGGTCATCTTGCATGTGCCTTGTTCAGATAGATCTCTAAGTGGCGCTGCGCAAATGCCAGCACCTCAACCATGATCCAGTAGATGGCAGCGACGATCAGAAACGCCTCGAAATACAGAAAACTGCCCGCCGCTTCCTTTTGGGTGGCCCCCATAAGTTCGGTAACGCCAAGCGTAAACGCCAACGATGTGCCTTTGATCATGTCGATGAAATAGTTGACCAGCGTCGGCGCTGCCACGCGTGCGGCCTGCGGCAGGATAATCTGGCGCATCATCTGGTTTTGCGTCATCCCAACAGCCTGAGCCGCCTCCCATTGGCTGCGATCCACGCCCAGGATCGCGGCGCGAATGCTTTCGGCCATATAGGCCGAAAAGTGGAGCGTGAGCCCCATGATGGTGGCCGTCACGCCGTTGATCGTCGTCAGGAATGACAATACCTGCGGCAGGCCATAGTAGAACAGGAACAGCTGCACCAGCAGCGGCGTGCCCCGGAAGAAGCTGATGAAGAGGCGTACAAAGAGATCAAGCACGGGCACGCGGAAAACCCGTTCCACCGCCATGATCGACGCCAAAAAGAGCGCGCAGACCATGCCCACCAAGGCCATGAAAAGCGTCAGCGGTACATAGCCCAGCAGAACGGGCACCAGATCCCACATGTATTGAAAATCCAGTGCCCGCATCAGGTCTACTCCGCTGCTGTAATGTCGGAGCCGAACCATTTCTCAGAGATTTCGGTCAGCTTGCCGTTCTCCTTCAGAGTGGTGATTGCTGCGTCGAACTTGTCACGCAAGGCAATGCCGCCATCATCGTTGCGAAACGGCAGGGCGTTGCGGATTTCGCTGAATGGCTTGCCGGCCAACGCCAGAGGTAGCGGGCTTTCTGCGATAAGCTGGGCCGACGAAACGCGGTCCATGACAAAAGCGTCCACGCGGCCAAGGGCGGTATCCTGTGCGATGTTGCTTTCGTAGGTCCGGATATCGATCTGGTCGGCATTTGGCAGTTCGCCCAGCAATTGCTCAAAGTTTGACCCAAGGTTCACCGCAACGGTCTTGCCGCTGAGGTCTTCAACAGTTGCAATCGTGGCCTCATTACCTGCCTTCACCACGATCTGAGCACCGTCAAATACATAGGGCTGCGAAAACGCAAACTTTGCCTCGCGCTCCGGTGTGATGGTGATCTGATTTGCGATCGTATCAATCCGTCCGGAATCCAGCGCACCGATAAGGCCCGAGAATGACATTGTGACGAAATTAACCTCATCGCCGGTTTCAGCGGCAATAGCGTTGATGAAGTCCACCTCGAAGCCTTGCAATTCATCAAGCTTGACAAAAGTGAAAGGGAAATAGCCACCGGACATCCCCACGTTCAGCGTTTCAGAATGTGCCGCGGTAAATGTAACCGAAAGGGCGAGCGTGCTTATTGCGAGCGCGTTTTTCATAATCTACTCCGTTTGTTCATGGGGCAGGTAATATTGCTGAAACGGCCTTCAATGGGTGTGATCATGTCAAGTCTGCCGTGATGGCATTGCGTTCAAACCCTTAACGATGTTCCGCAGATGGCCGGTTTCAAGGAATAACGTTCTGCTTCGATAGATCACACTAGGGCGCCACAGCGCGGCGGTATCTATTTGCCGTCAATCCGCACACCACGATGATGGCAGCACCGGCCAGTTCGCGGGGGGATGACACTTCGGCAAAGACGAAATATCCGACCCCTATTGCAAACAGAATGCGCGTGTAGGGAAAAGTCGCGAGTGCGGAAACCTCTCCGAACCGGTAGGCTTCAACGGTCAGGAGCATTCCCAAAGTGCCGAGGGTGCCGGCCGTCAGCAACAACAGACCATCAAAAAGGCTGAGCCCTGTCCAATTCGCTGCGGCGCCGGGCAGGGTTCCGACGCTGGCCACCAACCCAATCCAAAACATGATCGTGGCGGTATGTTCGGTGCGCGCCAGCACCCTGTTCTGAAAGATCAGAATGGCAGCCGCAAAAGCAGAGCCGAGGCCGAATAGGATACCTTGCTCCAGCACCAGATCATTGACGCCGCTGGCAAGAATGACACCTGCAAATCCCAAACCCGTGGTCAGTCCACGCAGCAAACCGATCCTTTCGCCCAGCACAAACGGCGCCATCGCCACCACGAACAGGGACGTGGTGAACGTAAGAGTTGATGCCAGTGTCAGGTCCAAAGTCAGAAAGCTTGCATAATAGAGCCACCAACACACAAGGCTGGTGGCACCGCGCAGCACCAACTTTGGCCAGCGCGCAGAGCCAAACAGCGACGGGCGCCGCAAGAAAATCCAGAGTGAAACGATTGCAAGTTGGCAAAATGATCGAAAAAAGATGATCAGCGAGAACGGCACATCGGGATTGAGAAACCTGAGCACGGTCACATCCGCAGTGAACACCGCCGCCGCAGCAACCAGCAATACCGCGCCGTAGCGGTTGTCAGTTTCAGGACTCAACGCTCACATCCGGCGATAAGGCGCAAAGTCGGCGGGATCAATTTTTGCGACCTCGCGGATGATCTGAACCCAGGCCGCCAATCCATCGGCGATGGAGGACAAACGGAAAAATTCGTTTGGCGCATGAAAATTCTCATCCGAAAGTGCAAAGGAGAACATGACCGTATCCAGTCCCAGCACACGTTGCACAATCTCTGTCAGCGGCAAAGTTGCTCCGATGCGCACCTTCAGAGGGGGCTGTCCGCTGGTGCATTCAAGTGCTGACATTGCGGCCCCAAGAAGGGGGTGGTCGGGCGGCACGGCATATGCCCCTGCCTGGCCCCGGTCGCCGTAAACCTCAAGTGTCGCAAAGGCAGGAAGGTGCGCCATCAGATGATCAATCACCGACTGTTTTGCGGTTTGCGGGTCCTGTCCGGGCACAAGGCGCATCGTCAATTTGGCAAAGGCTTCGTTGGGGATTACCGTCTTGGAACCCGCCCCGGTATATCCACCCCACATGCCGTTGACGTCCAGCGTGGGACGCATCCACAACCGCTCAAGCGTGCCATATCCGGCCTCTCCGACAGGCTGCGCACCGATGGCGGCGAACGATCCTGCCTCGTCATAGGGGATACTTGCGATTTCATCCCGCTCGGCCTCGCTTGGTTCGGCCACGCCGGTATAGAACCCCGGTGCTGCAATGCGCCCCTGTGCATCATGCAGCCCTGCGATCAGTGTTGAAAGGACATGCAATGGGTTTGCCACGATGCCGCCATAGCGCCCGGAATGCAGATCCTGAGCCGCGGTTTGCACCCGTACCTCGAACCCCGCATTGCCGCGCGACCCAACATTGAGTGAGACCAGATCAGGCCGCCACCGCGCACCGTCAGCCGATAAAACTGCATCAGCCTCAAGCAAGGTGCGGTGGGTTTCCAAAATACCAGCCAATGACGGCGAGCCGGTTTCTTCTTCACCCTCGATCAGCAATTTGATGTTCACGGGCAGATGCCCGTCCACCGCCACAAAAGCGGCAAGCGCGTCAAGCGCGACCATCATCGGCCCCTTGTCATCAGAGATGCCGCGCCCGTAAAGCCTGCCGTCGCGTTCGGTCGCCTCGAACGGTGGTGTTTGCCATTTGTTCAGCGGATCAGGCGGTTGCACGTCGTAGTGTGCATAGACCAACAGCGTGGGCTTTCCGGGCGCATCCAGCCGTTCTGCATAAAGTGCGGGCTGACCGCTGCCATCGGCCGGTGTCAAACGCTGTGTGTTTTGAAATCCCATTGCATCGATACGCGCCTCGACCAACCGGCGCGCATCTTCCATTCCTTGCGCCATTTCCGGGTCGGCACCGACAGAAGGACAGCTGACGAGGGTTTTGAGATCCTCAATCAGGGTGTGTTGGTGGTCCAGCGCATAGGTCAATACGGGGTCAGTCATCAAGGTCTCACTTTAGGAAATGCCGCCGTCAACGCTGAGGATCTGGCCCGAGATCCATCCGGCCTCTTCTGCGGTAAGGAAGGCGGCGGCGGCGGCGATGTCCTGAGGCGTGCCGAGCCTGCGGGTGTGAATGCGGCCGACCAGTTGTGCCTGCCCTTCGGGACCGTAGGCATCCCACTGGCGGCGCGTAGCGGGATTGGACAACACAAATCCCGGTGCGATCGAGTTGACGGTGATCCCGTGCTGGCCCAGTTCAAGGCTCAATTGTTTGGTCAGACCGACCAACGCGTGTTTCGCGGCGGTATAGGCGTGGATGCCGGTCAGACTTGGGCGCAATCCCGCGCCCGAACTGATCGTGACGATGCGGCCCCAGTCTGCTGACTTCATCGCGGGCACAAGTGCTTGCGCCAGAAAGAGCGTCGCATCGACGTTTACCGCAAAGATGCTGTGCCACATGTCCGGTTGGACGTCCTCAAGCGGGGTGCCGACCTGGCCAAGCACGCCTCCGGCGGCGTTCACCACAATCGCGGGTGTCCCATGATCGGCAACGATGCGGTCGCGCAACGCCATGACCGATGCGCGGTCTGCCAAATCGGCACCGACGGCGGGCAGACCAAGCTTGTCCGCCGCCTCCTGCAAGGCATCGCCGGGCAGGTCGGTGACAACAACCCGCGCGCCGTCTGATGACAACCGCGCGGCGATGGCTGCGCCGATGCCGCCAACCACACCGGTGACAACTGCGGTCCGACCGATCATGTCGCCACTTTCGTCAATTCATGAAAGGTCTCTTCAGACATCTCGCGTCGGCCTTGCTCAATGTCATGTATCAGCTCGACCAGGCGACGCAGAAGCGGTGTGTCGATGCCATGTTCTGCTGCAATCTGTGCGACCACACCCACTTGGGGATCAACCTCTGTCTTGCGTTTGCGCACGGCCAGATCGCGGTAGATGCCGGTATGGGTTTTCGCCGTTTTGGCGTTGAAAACCGCCAGATCAGAAAGGCTTTTGCGGGCTGCGGCATCATCCGCATCTGGCATGAAGGCGCGCGGCTCGAACCCATTGAACGGTTTTGGCTCAACACCTTCTGCCACAGCCGTGCGCATGACCTCGCGTGCTAGGCCCATCAACGCAGGGGCCCGCGCGCTGTCCGCAAAGTTCGCGGTCATGCTGTCAGGGGTCAACGCCGTGGCAAACAACATCGCGCCATATCCCAGCTTTCCCCACAGATAGGCCCAGATGTCGTCCGTCATGATCGCATCGGGTTCAAAAATCTGGAGCAGCCTGTGCATCTCGATGGTGCGATCGCGTTGGCTTCCGTCGATCTCGCCAATGACGACCGCGCCGCGGTTGCCAAATAGAATACGGCCCGGACCGATCCAATCCGCCCCGTAATTGACAAAGGCGCCGATGGTACGGTGCGCCCCGACGTGCTGTGCGATCACCCGCTCGTTCAGCCCGTTCTGCGCTGACAAGACGTATCCGTCATCGCTCAGATGCGGCAGCAGTTGCGCCAAAGCGCCTTCGGTTGCCTGCGCTTTGACGGCTAAGACGATGCGGGAATATGTGCCTTTGAGCTGATCCGGTGTGACGCAGGGCACAATCTGGCAGAATTCTTCGACGGGGCCTTCTATCGTGAGACCGTCAGTTGAACAGGCCGCGGCATGTTCAGGTACGATATCAACCATCAGAACCGGTATGCCGGCACGCGCCCAATAGGCACCAAGGATACCGCCAATAGCACCGGCGCCCCAAATCAGGACAGGATCATTCATGGTCCAACTCCGCCCATGGCCCTTCCAGAGCCGCGCGGGTTTCAGCAACCCCGGTGTCCCAGATGGCCTGCATATCGTCGTCGGAACGCTGCCACTTGCCGCCAAAAGAGCCGTCACCAAGCAGCGCGCGTGTGGCGGCAGGTGGGCAAGCTTTCATCAGCGCCATGTCAACCGCCGGTTTTGCCCCTTCCGGTGCCGGAGCATGGGCCAACCGCGTCCAGGGAAAATTCTCCATCCAGTTGGCGTGCGACCCTGTGGGATCAATCGACTGAATCTTCGCCCATGTCTCAGGCGCGTTCCACCAATTGTGGAATTTGATCGAGATGTCACCATATTCTGCCATCAGCTCCTGGGCCAAGGCACCCACGGGGTTGTTGCCCCCGTGGC
>JAGXHC010000205.1 GCA_024636405.1 Sulfitobacter sp.
CATAGGCGATGCCCCAGTGGGCCATGCCACAATCGCGATCAGCGGCCAATGCGCGCTGGAAGCACACGATGGCCTCTTGGTGGTTGAACCCGAACGTCCAGTTCAGCCCGCGGTCAAACCACGTCTGCGCGGTGTCACTGTTGGACGTGACGGGCCGCGAATAGGCACCGAGATCATAAGAATAGTCCATTGCTGCGGCTCCTTATTGCGGGTGTCAGAATGACAACTTCGGGCGCACTTGCCTAGCCTTGCGGGAGGGGCTGATTGCCGCGCTACGGTGTATTGGCGGCTTGGGGCCGCTTGCCAGATGGGATCGGCTGGGGCGCTGCCCCAGACCCCGGGATATTTTAGGCCAGAAGAATTGGGGATTGGCGCAGATCGGCGGGACGGGGTTGAGTGGGGCGGGGGCGGTTTTGAAGGTAGATCGGGGGCCGTTGGCTGAAGGGAGAGGGAGATCAAGCTCGATGGAAAGGAGCCTTTGATCTGATACTGGCATGAGTTCAAATTCTGACCTTGATAAGAAATGACGGCGCAGGAAAATGCCCCCTGTTTTCAATAGTATGTGGCGTTGCATTCGACACGACCGGGCGAACCCGAAATCCGCGCTGGTGGCACAGTGTCGGTGGCTTCTGGCCCTAGTCCTTGAAGTTGCGACTGCCTTTGATCTGATCCCAAGCCCAGACTACCTGTTGCAACTGATCTTCTTGCGATCGATCGCCGCCATTCATGTCCGGGTGCAGGACCTTGATCAGCGATTTATAGACCTTGCGCACTTCGGGCTTGGTCCAGGTGTCCTTGGCTTCCAGAATTTCCAGTGCACGGCGTTCCGTGGGGGGCAGGCGGCGGCCGGCCTGGGGGCCGCGTCCGGGGTTTTGCGTGCTGTTCGCGCCCAGCACCTGATGCGGATCCTCAATGCCCAGACGTGCCCACGCCCGTGCTTCGGGATCACCCAGCGGCTTTGTGCTGCGTTCCCAGACCTTGTCCTTGGACATCTGGGCATTCGGTTCGGCTTCTGTCGTGCCGTCGAAGAAGTTCCATTTCAGGTTGTATTCGCGCACGTGCTGCTGGCAGAACCAGAAAAAATCATCCAGCACATCGGGTGCTTTCGGCGCGCGGTATTTACCTGCATCTTCGCAACCGGGGTGATCGCAGACCCTCCTTGAAGTCTCGGATGCGCCCGACATGCCACGTCTGCCGCGGGGGTTTTTCTTTTTGGAGGACGACACCGACATGTCGAATCCGAAGGGATCTGCTTTGGGCATGGTATTGGACCTTTCCGACTCAGGCCGGTCACTTTAGACCTTGCCGCGAGAGATTGAAGGGGGCAGCGGAGAAAAATGTCAGTAACGCAAGAGATTGCCGATAGGCTTGAGGGGGCGTTCGCGCCCAGGGAATTGAATGTCGTAGACGACAGTGAAAGCCATCGCGGCCACGCCGGACACCGCGAAGGTGGTGAGAGCCATTTCAATGTGCGTATCCGGGCGGCACAGTTTGCCGATATGTCGCGTCTGGCGCGGCACCGGGCAGTTCATGGGGCGCTGGGGCATGACCTGATCGCACGGATTCACGCGCTGGCGATTGATGTGGACGTTTAAGACAAGCGTCTAAGCATCTGTTTTTGGGCCACTTCGGTAAGCGGCCAGATTGGAAAGCGGTGATCCGACAGCATCGATGTCGCGGGTGCCTTCGACACCATTGTCGAAAGCCCGATCATCTTTGGCAGGATCGGATTGCGGTTTCTCTGCCGTCACGGTTGCACCGGTCGCCGCCAGCGGGGGAACAGGCGGGCTTTCCGCGTCCGGTTGTTCAGCCGGAGTATCCTCGGAGAGGGGGGCGGGCGTGGTCAGATCGGGCGCAGGAAGAAGTTCCTGCCCGAAAGTTTCCGCGTCCGTCTGATGCAGGCGGCGGAACACCAGCACGTTGCGCCATTCCGTGATGCTGGAGGTCAGGCCGGATCTCTCAGTGCTGGGCAGGGTTTCGGCGCGGACATAATCCCAGTCCTCTTCGGCCATACTGTTCATAAGTGCCTCAATGGCATGGGAAAAACGCGCCTCCGGCGTTTTGATGCCGGGCGCCTTGAGACCTTTGGTGGGGGCGGGAACTACCTTGTATTCGTAACGGGACATGCGTGACCTCTGACAACTGCCCGGAGGTTATACGGCAGCATGGGAAGAAAGGAAACGCAGGAGTGACGGCAAAATGCGGCTTGTGAGGGGGGTGCGTATCCTGCTTGCAAAAATGGCGCGGGGCGCGGGCGGCGATTTTGCGGCCCGAAACCGTCAGTCCGGCAGGCTAAGCAATGCGCGCAGGCGGTCCTGTTGCCGTGTCACATCGGCCAGCGAGTAGCGGTCCAGCACCGCAAAGAATGCCTCCTGTGCCTCTTGTAGTGGTGTGCGCAGCCCGCAAGCAGGCAGGATGCGGCAGCTTTTGTTGGTGCTGAAACATTCGACAACCGGATCGTCCTTTTTCAGGCGCCGCATGACGTCGCCAATGTTGATCCTGTCAGCAGGCAACGCCAGCGTAAGTCCGCCGCCGCGCCCGCGTTCGGCCCTGACAAAGCCTTCCTGCACAAGTGTGGTGGCGACTTTGGACAGATGGTTGACGGACAGATCATAAAGCCCGGCAATGTGGGTCACCGACAGTCTTTGGGGTTGGCGCACACAGAGCGCGACCAGAATGCGCAGGGCGTAATCGGTGAATTTGTCCAGTTGCATGGCGATAAAATAGTAATTGAAATGCGGAAATAAAAGGCCTAATGAATTACGCATCCTAAATACTTAATATATGGAGCAACCATGACACTCAGCGACGCAATCCTCTGGCCCGGTACGCAGATTTGCAAGCGCATGGGCGTGGATCCTGAAGCCGACGCCGGGCTTATCCGCTCCATGTGTAACATGCTGGTTTATCTGGTGGTGATCCTGTTCGGCATGTGGATTTTCATGTCCTGACCCCGAAATCTGCATGACCTGCGCAGTTAGCGGCGGATGCCGATGCTGCGACCGGCGCGGTCAGGGTGCGGCAACGCATCGTGAGATTTTTGCACCGCAGCAATTTTGGCGCGGATGTCAGCGGGCATGGCGGCGACGCGGGGCCCGGACTGGTCCACATGCAAGGTCAGCCCCTCGGCGGTGGCCGCAATCCAGCCGTCCGTGTGCCAAAGTTCCTGATAGGTATGGAACCGCTTTTCGTCATGATCCAGCAATTGCAACGTGCCGGTGACCACATCACCCGCGTGCAGTTCGCGCAGATAGCAGACGTGGAATTCCGCGACATAGGTCGTAAAGCCGGTTTGCTGGTAGGCCGGGCCGAACCCCATGTGTTGGTATGCCTCATCCACCGCCTGATCGAAAAGAACGTTGTAATACGCCATATTCAGGTGGCCGTTGAAGTCGATCCAGTCGGGCAGGACGGTCATCGGGGAAGAGCGGAAGGGGGTGTTCATGACGGCGCATGTCCTGTGATTGCATGGGCTACGGCGTGGCTGGCGCACGACATGGGGGGTGTGGTTAGCGCGTGGGGGCTTTGCGGTGGGCCGTGGGATTATTGCGGTGGGCCGTGGGGTGAAACCCCACCCTACGGGGTCAACATTGGGTGAGGTGCAAGGCGGCTTCGCGCCGCGCTATTGCGCAAGCTTATTCGCGACGATGTCGTTGACTGCCTTTGGGTTAGCCTTGCCGCCCGTGGCCTTCATCACCTGGCCCACGAACCATCCCGCCAGTTTCGGGTTCTGTTGTGCCTTGGCGACCTGATCCGGGTTGGCGGCGATGATCTCATCCACCGCTTGTTCGATTGCGCCTGTGTCGGTGACCTGTTTCAGGCCTTCGGTTTGAACGATCTCAGCGGGATCTCGGCCCGAAGTATAGGCGATTTCAAACACATCCTTGGCGATCTTGCCGGATATGGCATCGGACGCAATCAGATCTACAATGCTGCCCAGTTGCGCGGGGCTGACCGGGCTGTCGGCGATGTCGCATTCGTCCTTCTTGAGGCGCCCGAACAATTCGTTTATCACCCAGTTCGCAGCCATCTTGCCGTCACGTCCCTGTGCCGTTGCCTCAAAATAGCCTGCGGAATCCAGATCGGCAGTCAGGACGGAAGCGTCATAGTCTGAAAGGCCGAATTCATTGATAAATCTCGCTTTCTTTGCGTCGGGAAGTTCAGGCAGGCCAGCGGCGATATCATCGACCCACGCCTGTTCAATCTCCAGCGGCAGCAGGTCAGGATCCGGGAAATAGCGATAATCATGTGCTTCCTCCTTGGACCGCATGGACCGTGTTTCCTGTTTGTCGGGGTCAAAAAGACGGGTCTCCTGCACCACTTCGCCGCCACCCTCAACAATGGCAATCTGGCGTTTTGCTTCTACATCAATGGCTTGCTGGATGAACCTCATGGAGTTCATGTTCTTGATCTCACAGCGCGTTCCAAGGTGCGAAAAGTCCTGCGTTGCCTGATATTTCTCATACTGGCCCGGCAGGCAGATCGACACGTTGACGTCGGCGCGCATGGCACCCGATTGCATGTCGCCGTTGCAGGTGCCGAGATAGCGCAGGATCTGGCGCAGTTTCGCGAGATAGGCGGCCGCCTCTTCAGGGCCGCGGATGTCAGGACGGCTGACAATCTCCATCAGGGCAACGCCGGTCCGGTTGAGGTCCACAAAAGACATATTGGGGTCCATGTCGTGAATGGATTTGCCCGCGTCCTGTTCAAGGTGAATGCGTTCGACACGGACCAGCCGCGCGGTGCCGTCGCCCATTTCAACAAGCACTTCGCCTTCGCCCACGATGGGATGATAAAGCTGTGAAATCTGATAGCCCTGCGGCAGATCGGGGTAAAAGTAGTTCTTGCGGTCAAAGGCAGAATTCAGGTTGATCTGCGCCTTCAGGCCCAATCCTGTGCGCACGGCCTGTTCAACGCAAAAGTCATTGATCACGGGCAACATGCCGGGCATGGCCGCGTCAACAAAGGCCACGTTGCTGTTGGGTTCATTGCCGAATTTTGTGGATGCGCCGGAAAACAGCTTGGCCTTGGACAGGACTTGCGCGTGCACCTCCATGCCGATCACCAGTTCCCAGTCGTGTTTGGCGCCCGCGATGGTGCGGACTTTGGGGGTATCGTAGGTCAGATCGAGCATGGGAACCTCGCGCGGGATGGGATCTCAGGGGGTTTAGCGCCGCGCGAAGGACGGGGCAAGAGGGGTGGAGCATGCTGATCCTATGCAGCACACCTTGGAAAAATCCTGCGGCAAGTCACGGGACAAGACATGCACAGGTGGTGCAGGAACGTCTTTGCCGTGAACGAACGGCGCAATTTTGCCGGCGCCATGTCACCACGCCTGCGCCACAGGTCCTGTATCAGTAAAGACAATATGCTTGCCCGCCTCGATCTCAGGGCTGAACAGCGAGGAAATGATGCGCATGGCATCGTCGCGTCCGGACGCGGCAAAGCGAGAGGCCGAATGCACACGCAGATTGTTGTCAAAGCCGCGTGCAGCATGCGCCCATATCATCGGATGCAGTTCCGTCAGATTCTCGCGCACGATCCAGCCTGCGCAATCCGCAATCTTGCGGCGGATGGTGTCGGCGCCGTCATGGCCCGACCGTGCCTGCCCGATGGTGTTGGCGCAATAGGCCGCCAGCAGGTTCGTGGTATGCGCATCTGGCCGGCGCTTCAGGATGTCGCGCAAACCCTCCACGAAAAACTCAAGGTCAAGGTTGGCGCAGGCTTCGTCGTCGCACGAAATCGCGTCAAACATCACCCAGGTATAACCGCCTGCACCCCAGAACCCTTGGGTGCGCGATGCGGTGCGTCGCGCCTCCAGCTCCAGCTCCGCATAGGACCCGTACCAGCGCGGCAGCAGGTGGTTGCCCATCGCGCGCATCGGTCGCGGATTGGCGGGATTAAGGTCTATCAGCGTTTCATAGCGGTCAGCCACGCGGGCGGTTCCAGCACCCGAAGCAGCCAGCAGCGCACAGCATGTTGTGGCCAAAAGCGGCGATTTCAGACAGGTATTATCGAATGGTGCAAGGATATCCGTGGCCCTGTCAAAATGCGCATCGAACGCCTCGCGATTGCGGCGCGGTACTTCGGCGGTCCATCCGCGCCCCCGCCACGCCCAGCCGATGTCCATGTGGCTTTGCGCGACAATCGCGGCAATGGCCGGATCGTCGGGAAATTCGGCCAGCACATGTTCCAGCGCCTCGATCCCCGCCATCAGATCTGCGTCGCGTGCCGGGCGGCCATCAAGCAGCGCGTGTTCTGCCGCCAGAACCACATCGGCGCGCGCACCATATGCCATCAGTTCGGCGACCGGCATCGCGCCGGGTGTCATTGCACGGCTGATATCGGCAGCCCGGATTGCGGCGGATACATCCTCCCAACGTTCCTGACGCACCAGATGCTGGGCCCGGTTCTGATGACCGTCGCGCAAGGTGTCCTCGACCGTCGGATCGGGGCAGGCGATTCGCAGCGTATCACGGGCCGCTGCGGCCATTGCCGGTGCTGCACGGCGCATGATCGGCGTGACGGGCGCAACTTCCTTTGTCGGGGCAAGTGGAAACGCCTCGCGCAGCGATGGCAGGTGCTTGCTCAGCAGGGCGTAGATGGATTTCATATGCTTAACTAACCTGTTCGATCTTTACTGTTGGCGTCCTTCTTGCCCATCCAATCAGGCGGAACAGTGGCGGAGATTGGAAAACTTCGCGGTGCTTGCGCAACTTAAACGTGTCTCGCTTGCTGATTTCCCGCGATGGTTCACCATTGTCCACCAGACGCAGATGATCATCGGCGCGTCGGCAGGTTGTTTCCGAAACTGATCCGGGCAAGAGCGCACACTTGCCAAGCTCGAAACCTTCGCAGCATAGTTCGCCGATGAAAAATGCGTTTCTCTGGATTGCTGTAGCGCTGTTGCCCGTGGTGGCATCTGCCGAAGCGCCGTCGGTGCTGCGTCCCCAGCAAAAGCCGCTGCGCATTGTGCAATCACAGGTTGACCTGCCGCCGGTCACCACCAAAACCAGTACCGTCGCCGCGTTGGAGTTGCGCCCCGCAATACCCGGAGAGCAAACCGCAACGCCGGACCTCACAACGATGGCCCCCTTGTTTGCAACCACCCTGCGGCCCCCGGCGCGCAGCGGGAACCTTCCGCGTACCCGCTGGCAGCATATGCGCGGCCACGCGGTCTGGACCCGTGCAGCACTGTCGGCGCTCAAGGCGCATGGCAAGCCGTTGGTGGATATGGTCCCGGCAGACATCGAAACCTGGTGCCCGGCGTATATCATGTCCAGCGATGGTGACAGGCGCGCGTTCTGGGTGGGTTTTCTGTCGTCGTTGGCCAAACACGAGAGTACGTATAAACCATGGGCCGTGGGCGGCGGCTGTCTCTTATACACATCTCCGA
>JAGXHC010000206.1 GCA_024636405.1 Sulfitobacter sp.
CAATGCGTCGCCCGAGCGGTCCACACCGGGCCCTTTTCCGTACCACATGGAAAACACGCCTTCGACTTGCGCATGTGGGTCCAGATGCGCTTGCTGTGCGCCCAGCACGGCGGTGGCGCCCAGGTCTTCGTTGACGGCGGGGAGGAATTTGATCTTGGCGGTTTCAAGGCGTTGCGTCTGGGTCCAGAGTTCCTGATCCAAACCGCCAAGCGGCGAGCCGCGATAGCCTGACACGAACCCGGCGGTGTTCAACCCTGCGGCGCGATCCCGGCGCGCCTGATCGAACATGATGCGCACCAGCGCCTGCGTCCCGGTCATGAATACACGGCCTTCGGTTTTGGCATATCGGTCATCAAGCGCGTAGGTGGTGAAATCGTGGTCAGCTTTTGTCATGACGGGGCTCCCTTGATCAGATGATAGCGCGTCCTGTGCGGTAAAGTGGTTCTTTGTGGTTGGGATATCTGGCTGATTGTGGTTAAATATTCCAGCATCTGATCAGATTGCGAAAGGCCCGTCCATGTTGGAGACAGATCGCAAACTGTTGTTGCTCTTGCAGCAGGATTCCCGGTTACCCAACCCAAAACTTGCCGAGCGGGTGAATCTATCACCCTCGGCCTGCTGGCGCAGGGTCCGGGCGCTGGAAGTATCGGGGGTGATCACGCGCTATGCCGCCATTGTCGATCCGCGCGCGTTGGGGCTGAGGTTCGAGGCAATCGTACACGTGCATCTGGCGCGCCATGATGCGGCGGGCGTCGCGGCCTTTATCGCTGCGGTGCAAAGGCGCACCGAGGTGACGGAATGTTATGCCACCACCGGGCAGGCGGATTACCACCTGCGTGTGATTTGCCAGGATATCGAGACCTACAACGACTTTCTGGAGACCTTTTTGTTTCAGCAATCGGTGGTGAATTCCGCGCAGACCAACGTGGTGCTGCGCCGGATAAAATCGGATGCACCGGTGACCGGGTGATTGTGCGCGCGCCAATGGTGCTGCGTGCGCAGACCCTAATTCGGAGTTAATAATTCCAAAAAGCTGCCGAACCCTTTACGGTTGAATGATGCGGCCGGTTGGGCTTGATTCTGACCGCGTCACCAAAAAAAACGTCTGGGAGGACAACCATGAAGTATCGCTTTTTCAAAGCGCTGGCGACCAGTGTGGTTTTGGCCACGGGGGCGGCGGGGGCCGCATCGGCGGCGGAATGCATTGCGCCGGCCAATCCCGGCGGTGGCTGGGATTTCACCTGCCGCCAGATCGGCAAGATCCTGTTTGATATCGGCGCGGTGGACAAACCTGTGCAGGTCACGAACATGGCCGGTGCCGGTGGCGGGCTTGCCTTTAGCCATGTCGTAACCGAGCAGAACGAAAACGAAGACATCATTGTCGCGGCGTCGTCGGCCACCACCACGCGGCTGGCCCAGAATGCCTATGCCGGGATGACGGCCGATCAGGTCCGCTTTGTCGGTGCCATCGGCGCTGATCCGGGCGTGATTGTCGTGGCCAAGGACAGCCCGATCAAGAACCTTGATGATATGGTGAATATGATCAAGGAAGACCCGTCTTCGGTGGCATTTGCCGGCGGCTCTGCGGTTGGTGGCTTTGACCACATGAAGCCGCTGATGATCCTGCAAAAGGCGGGGTTCACCGACATTCGCAAGATCAAATACATCGGTGTCGATGGCGGCGCGGATGCAATCACGCAAACGGTGGGCGGGTTCACGCAGGCCATGACGGGTGACATGTCCGAGGTCGTGGGCTTCGTCAAATCCGGCGAGGTCCGGGTGATCGCGGTGCTGACCGATGAACGCGTGCCGGGGTTCGATGATATCCCGACCGCCAAGGAACAGGGCTATGACGTGGTCGCGGTGAACTGGCGCGGGCTTTATGTGCCAAAGGGTATTTCCGACGCAAAGTTCGACGAATGGGCCGACAAGTTGCAGCAGGTCGCCGACAGTGACGAATGGAAAACGGCGATGGAGTCCAATGGCCTTGCACCCTTCACCAAGGTCGGCGGCGATTTCCAATCTTACGTCGATGGGCTGATTCTGGAGATTAATGCGATGTCCAAGGAACTGGGGGTCATCCAGTAATGGCGTCAGACCGTATCTTCGGTCTGGTGATGTTGTTTCTCGCGCTGGCTTACATGGCCAGCGCGACACAGATACAGACAAGCTTTTTGGCCGATCCGGTGGGCCCGCGTGCGTTTCCGCTGCTGATTGGCGTGGTGGCGGCGTTATCGTCGCTTTTCATGATCTTGCGGCCGGATCCTGACCCGGACTGGCCCGGCACACGCACGGCACTGGCGTTGCTCATCGCTGTGGTGGTTCTGGTGGGGTATGCGTATGCGCTTAAGCCCTTTGGATTTCTGATCCCGACAGCGATCGCGGCAGGCATACTAAGTTACCAGATTTCGCCGCGTCCGGTGGCCGCCGTACTGTCGGGGCTTGGCCTTTCGGCGGGCCTGTTTGTGGTCTTCCGGTTTGCGTTGGGCCTTAGCCTGATCGGGCTGCCGAAAGGGTGGATGTAGCACATGGACCTTTTTTCAAACCTGGCACTTGGCTTTGGGGTGGCGCTGTCGCCGTTCACGCTGATGCTGGCGGTGATCGGCTGTTTTCTGGGCACCATCATCGGTGCTTTGCCGGGGCTGGGGCCGTCCAATGGTGTGGCAATCCTGATCCCGCTGACCTTCACGATGGGGCTGGACGCGACCAGCGCGCTGGTGCTGATGACCTCCGTTTATTACGGCGCAATGTATGGCGGACGGATCAGCTCGATCCTGCTGAATATTCCGGGTGATGAACCGGCGCTGATGACGACGCTTGACGGCTATCCGATGGCCAAGGCCGGGCGCGCGGGCGATGCGCTGGTATTGTCCGGCGTGGCGTCGTTTGTGGGGGCATTTTTGGCCACCGTTGGATTGATGTTGTTGGCGCCGATGCTGGCGCGGGTCGCCTATCTGTTCGGTCCGGCAGAGTATTTTGCGCTGTATCTGCTGGCCTTTTGCACCCTTGGTGGCATGGCAAGCAACAACCAGGCAAAGGCGGCGCTGGCGTCTTGTATCGGGCTGGCGATTGCGACAATCGGGGTGGACAACAGTTCCGGCATGCCGCGCCTGACGGGGGGCAATATGCACCTGATGGACGGGGTCGATTTTCTGGTCGCCATCGTGGGGCTTTTCGCCATCGCGGAGGTGTTCTTTTTCATTGAAAGCCACGGCAAGGGGTCGTCCATCGGCGTGAAGCTGGACAAGGTGCGTATCCCCTGGAAAGACATCAACGACACCAAATGGACGATGCTGCGCGCGTCGGGTGTGGGGTTCATCGCGGGCATTTTGCCGGGGGCGGGTGCATCGCTGGGCTCTTTCATGGCCTATATGTCGGAGAAATCCATTGCCGGGCCGAAGGGTGGTTTTGGCACGGGCGTGCCCAAAGGCGTCGCCGCGCCAGAGGCGGGCAACAACGCAGCGGCAGGCGGGGCGCTGGTGCCGATGCTCACGCTGGGTGTGCCGGGATCAGGCACCACGGCGGTCCTTCTGGCGCTGCTGATGACGCTGAACATCACACCGGGGCCGACGCTGTTTACCGACCGGCCCGAGGTTGTCTGGGGGCTGATCGCGTCGCTGTTGATTGCCAATGTGGTGCTGTTGCTGATGAATGTGCCGATGGTGAAGGTTTTTGTGAGAATCCTGATGGTGCCTGCCTGGGTTTTGTTGCCGGGGGTGACGATGATCAGCTTTGTGGGCATCTATTCGCTGTCAGGCAGCTATTTCGATCTGCTGCTGATGGTGGGATTTGGCGTGCTGGGCTATGTGCTGCGCAAACTGGATATTCCCACCGTGCCGGTAATCCTGGGAATTCTGCTGGGCGGGAACATGGAGAACGCACTGCGCCGGGCGATGGTGCTGTCGGACGGTGACGCGATGTTCCTGTTTTCGACCCCGATTGCCGTGGGGCTGTGGGCCTTTGCCGTTCTGGGGTTTGTGGCGCCGATGTTCATGCGCAATATTCTGCGCAAGCCTCAGGCGATAACGGACTAGCGGGGCCGGGTGCGGCATTTCAAGGGATCGGATCGCTGACGCGCTCCGATCCGCTGGGGCGCTGCCCCAGACCCCGGGATATTTCAGGCCAGAAGAAGGGGAGGGCGGTTATGGGGTCGCCTTCGCGGACTTGACTTTCGCGGCTCGAACAGGACTGTTGCCCGAACCCAGAAGGAGGATGCACCATGATGAAAACCCGCGCTGCTGTTGCTGTTGCCGCTGGTCAGCCGCTTGAGATCATGGAGGTCAACCTTGAAGGGCCGCGCCGGGGCGAGGTGCTGGTTGAGATCAAGGCCACGGGCCTGTGCCACACTGACGAATTTACCCGTTCAGGCGATGATCCCGAAGGCATTTTTCCCGCCATTCTGGGACATGAAGGTGCAGGCGTCGTGATGGAGATCGGCGAGGGCGTCACCACGCTTGAGGTCGGCGATCACGTGATACCGCTTTATACGCCGGAGTGCCGCGAGTGCGACTATTGTCTGTCCGGTAAGACCAACCTCTGTCAGAAAATCCGCGTGACTCAGGGGCAGGGCCTGCTGCCCGATGGCACCACGCGGTTCTCCATGATGGATGGTACGCCGATCCATCACTATATGGGCTGTTCAACCTTCGCGAACCACACCGTTATCCCTGAGATTGCGCTGGCCAAGGTGCGCAAAGACGCCCCGTTCGACAAGATTTGCTACATCGGTTGCGGCGTGACCACGGGCATCGGTGCCGTCATCAATACCGCCAAAGTCGAGATCGGCGCGCGCTGCGTGGTCTTTGGGTTGGGCGGCATCGGGCTTAACGTCATTCAGGGTCTGCGTCTTGCCGGGGCGGATCAGATCGTGGGTGTGGACCTGAACGACGACAAGGAAAAGATCGGGCGTTATTTCGGGATGACTGATTTCGTCAATCCCACCAATGTGGACGGCGATATGGTGGCGCATCTTGTGGAACTGACCAAGGGCGGCGCCGATTATACGTTTGACGCCACCGGCAACACCAAGGTCATGCGCACAGCGCTTGAGGCTGCGCACAAGGGGTGGGGCGAAAGCATCATCATCGGCGTGGCAGCCGCAGGGGCTGAGATTTCGACACGGCCATTCCAGTTGGTCACCGGCCGGGTTTGGCGCGGGACGGCCTTTGGCGGGGCCAAGGGGCGTACCGATGTGCCCAAGATTGTCGATTGGTACATGGACGGCAAGATTGAGATCGACCCGATGATTACCCACAAGCTTACACTGGACCAGATCAACGAGGGGTTTGATCTGATGCATCAAGGCAAATCCATTCGGGCCGTCGTCGAGTTCTGATCGCGGACGGTCGGTGTGCAAACAGCCGTGCGTTCCGAAAGTTCACGCAATGCGGGTTGTGCCGATGGGTGCGAAGATTAGATTGAACTGAACGGTTCAGCAGGAGACGGCCCATGAAAATGACGGTGAACGGGACCGACCACGAGGTCGATGTCGAAGATGACATGCCCCTGCTATGGGTTTTGCGTGATGTGCTGGGCATTACCGGCCCGAAGTATGGTTGCGGCATTGCGCAATGCGGTGCTTGTACGGTCCATGTGGACGGTGTCGCGGTGCGGTCGTGCCAGCTTTTGGCGGGCGATCTGGACGGTGAGGTCACCACCATCGAAGGGCTTGGTACGCCGCAGGCGCTGCATGTGGTGCAGGCGGCCTGGATTGCACATCAAGTGGCGCAATGCGGATATTGTCAGTCCGGTCAGATCATGCAGGCGGCGTCATTTCTGGATATGAACCCGGACCCATCGGACAATCAGATAGACGCGGCGATGAGCGGCAACCTGTGCCGTTGCGGCAGTTATCCACGTGTGCGCGCGGCGGTAAAAACCGCTGCGGCCAAGTTGCAGGGGGTCTGAGGGTGGGGCGCGGCAAAACCATTGCGCGGCGGTCTTTTTTGATCGGCTCCGTCGCCATTCTGGGCGGTGTGGCCTTTGGCACATATCTTTACAAGCGCGACGTTGAAAATCCGCTGCTGGCCGATCTGAAGGCCGGAGAGGCGGCGATCACGCCCTTTGTCAAGATCGACGCGCAGGGTGTCACGCTGATCACGCCGCGGGCGGATGTGGGGCAAGGCGCCTATTC
>JAGXHC010000207.1 GCA_024636405.1 Sulfitobacter sp.
CAACATCACCGACTACGGCGCCTTCGTGGAGCTGGAGCCGGGGGTCGAGGGCCTGGTGCACGTCTCGGAAATGTCCTGGACCAAGAAGAACGTCCATCCCGGCAAGATCGTTTCGACCAGCCAGGAAGTCGACGTCATGGTGCTGGAAATCGACGGTGCCAAGCGCCGCGTATCGCTTGGCCTCAAGCAGACCATGCGCAACCCGTGGGAAGTGTTCGCAGAAACGCATCCCGAGGGCACCGAAGTCGAAGGCGAAGTCAAGAACATCACCGAATTCGGTCTGTTCGTTGGCCTGCCGGGCGACATCGATGGCATGGTTCACCTTTCGGACCTGTCATGGGACGAACGCGGCGAAGAGGCGATCCAGAACTACCGCAAGGGCGATATGGTTCAGGCCGTTGTGTCTGAAGTTGACGTCGAAAAGGAGCGTATTTCGCTGTCGATCAAGGGCGTGGGCGGCGACAAGTTTGCCGAAGCCGTCGGCGGCGTGAAGCGCGGCTCTATTGTGACCGTGACTGTGACCTCGATCGAGGATGGCGGCGTCGAAGTGGAATATGAGGGCATGAAGTCCTTTATCCGCCGCTCCGACCTGTCCCGTGACCGGGCCGAACAGCGCCCTGAGCGTTTCTCTGTTGGCGACAAGGTCGATGTGCGCATAACCAACGTCGATACCAAGGCTCACCGCCTTGGCGTGTCGATCAAGGCGCGCGAGATCGCCGAAGAGAAAGAGGCCGTGCAGCAGTATGGTTCCTCGGACTCGGGTGCATCGCTGGGCGATATCCTGGGAGCGGCGCTGAAGGGCGACGAATAACCACAGCCAGCCATTTGCGCTGAGCGAAAAACAAAGGCCCCGCACGGTGAACGTGCGGGGCCTTTTTGCGGCCCGGTGACTGTGCGGCGCGAGGGGTCACAGGGGCCATTGCAGCGTCACACGGCGGACCGAATCAGCGCGCACAGATGCGGTGGCGGCGTCAGATCGGAAGGCGCAGAGGCTGTAGTTTAAGTAAACTGGCGGAAAAGGGCCAATATAACAGGGAGTTCGGCCAAGAAAATCGGGTGTGGTGCAATGCAGTCCCTTCCCGTGCGGAGACTTTTTGTTATAGTCCCGTAAGAATGAAAATTCATATGCCGGGGGGCCAAGTGCTATGATCCGCTCTGAACTGATCCAGAAGATTGCCGACGATAATCCGCATCTTTACCAACGTGACGTAGAGCGCATTGTGAACACAATATTTGACGAGATCACCGGCGCGATGTCGCGCGGCGATCGTGTGGAACTGCGCGGCTTTGGCGCTTTTTCGGTTAAAAAGCGTGATGCCCGTGTGGGACGGAACCCCCGCACCGGTGAGACTGTTGATGTTGAAGAGAAACACGTGCCGTTCTTCAAGACCGGCAAACTTTTGCGGGACCGCCTGAACGGGAAAACTTAATGCGTTATGTACGTTACTTTTGTATCGCCGTCTTTGCGCTGGCGCTGATTTCGATTGCTTTGGCAAACCGTGAAATGGTGTCCTTGCAGATGCTGCCAACCGAGGTGTCGGGATGGTTTGCGCTGAACCCGCAAATTGAGTTGCCGTTGTTCATCATAATTCTGGGCAGCATTATCGCCGGTCTTCTGGTGGGTTTTGTCTGGGAGTGGATCCGAGAGTACGGCGAACGCGCCGCTGCCGCACGCCAAGCCCGCGAAATGCGCAGGCTGGAACGTGAGATTGCCCGCCTGAAAGCCGAAAAGCACGAGGGCAAGGACGAGGTTCTCGCGCTGCTCGACGAAGCCAGCTGACCCGGCCCGCGCAGAAGCCATACCATGCCTGACCAGACCAGTATCAAGATTTGCGGCCTGACTGACCCCGCTGATGTGCCGCCGGCGCTGTTGGCGGGCGCGCGGTATCTGGGGTTTGTGTTTTTCCCCAAGTCACCGCGCCATCTGACGTTGGCGGATGCCGCCGCCATGGCAGGATCGGTGCCTGAGGGTATTTGCAAAGTGGCTCTGACCGTTGACGCGGATGACGCAGCGTTGGATGAATTGGTCGCTTCTGTGCCGCTTGATATGTTGCAATTGCATGGGACCGAGAGCGTGGCGCGGGTGGCCGCGGTCAAGGCGCGCTACGGACTGCCAGTGATGAAGGCGGTGGGCGTGGCGGGGGCAGAAGATCTGGCGGCATTGGACGCTTATGCCCGTGTGGCGGATCAGATCCTGGTGGATGCCAAGCCGCCAAAGGGCGCTGACTTGCCCGGTGGTAATGGGCTCACATTTGACTGGCGGCTGATTGCCGGGCGGCGTTGGACGGTGCCGTGGATGTTGGCCGGCGGGCTGACGGCGCAGAACGTGGCGCAGGCGATTAACCTGACCGGGACGCGGCAGGTGGATGTATCCTCCGGCGTGGAAAGCGCGCCGGGGATTAAAGACGCGGGACTGATGGCCGAATTTTGCGCCGCAGTGCGTGGCTAGCGTTTCGGGATCAGGCAAGCGCCAACGCCGCAAGTGGTTTTAGCCCGCAGAATCATGGGCGCTGTGGAAAGTGCGTGGTTGATCCGGTGGGATGGGTCGGATCGCTGGCGCGATCCGACCCGCTGGGGCGCTGCCCCAGACCCCGGGATATTTCAGGCCAGAAGAAGGGGTTCAGATGGATTGGTCATAATCGCCGACGCCGGGCTCTGAACGGACAACGGCGTCAATATCCGCGAAAATTGCGCGCATCTCAGCCTCGGAATCGGGGCTTTCGCAGACCACCACGAGGTTGGGTGTGTTTGACGACGCGCGCACCAGACCCCAGCCGCCGTTATCAAGCATGACGCGGGCACCGTTGACGGTGATCACTTCTTTGATCGCGCGGCCGCCAATTTGTTCACCGGCGTCGGCCTTGGCCATCAGTTTTTGCACCAGACGGTCAAGGATGCCGTATTTTTCGGTGTCAGATGCATAGGGGGACATGGTGGGCGTTGCCCAGGTTTGGGGCAGGGCGCGGCGCAGGTCGGACATGGATTTGTCCGGATTGCGATCCATCAGTTTGCAGATTTCGACCGCGACGCGCATGCCGCAATCATAGCCGCGACCGATCGGTTCCGCCAGAAAGTAGTGGCCGGATTTTTCAAACCCTGCCAGCGCGCCCAATTCCTTGACGCGACGCTTCATGTGGCTGTGGCCGGTTTTCCAGTAGTCCGCCTTGGCGCCATGTTTGATCAGTTCGGGGTCGGACGCAAAGAGGCCGGTGGATTTCACATCAGCGACAAAGGTGCTGCCGGGATAAAGTTTCGCCAGATCGCGGGCCATGATAACGCCCACCTTGTCGGCAAAGATTTCCTCTCCCTCGTCGTCGACCACGCCGCAGCGGTCGCCATCGCCATCAAAACCAAGTGCGAAATCGGCACCAGACGCGGTGACGCTTGCCGCCATGTCGTGCAGCATTTCCATGGCTTCGGGGTTTGGGTTGTAATGCGGGAAAGTATAATCAAGCGTGTTGTGGCTTTCGACGACTTCGACACCCAAGCGGCGAAAAAGCTCCGGCGCAAAGGCTGACGCCGTGCCGTTGCCGGTGGCGCAGACCACCTTGAGCTTGCGGGTCATCTGGAAATCGCCCACGAGATCATCAAGGTAGGCCTCTTGCACACCGGGCACAAATTCATAGGCGCCGCCGGGGCGGGTTTGCCCGCGGCCTTCAAGCACGATGTCGCGCAGTTCGGACATCTCGTCGGGGCCGTGGGTCAGGGGACGCTCAAAGCCCATTTTGACGCCGGTCCACCCATTGGGATTGTGCGATGCGGTGACCATGGCAACGGCGGGCGCATCAAGGTGGAACTGTGCGAAATAGGCCATGGGGGACAGGGCCGAGCCGATGTCCTTGACGTGGATGCCGGCCTGCATCAGACCCAGCATCAGTGCATTCTTGATCGAGAGGGAATAGTCGCGGTAGTCATTGCCGACCGCGATGACGGGCGCGATTCCGCGGGCATGCATCTGGGTGCCGAGGCCGAGGCCGAGGGCGGTTATGCCGGGCAGGTTGATGTCGTCGGGATATTTCCAGCGGGCATCGTATTCGCGGAAACCGGTGGGTGTGATCATCGGGTCACGCAGAAATTCCCAAGTGTTCTGGGTCACGGAAGATGCCGGTTTTTTCACGTCTAATACTCGCTTTTGGAAAAATTGATTTTCAGATGGTCAGCGGATGTGCCTTGGCCAATGTGTCAAATGCCATCAGGGTTTTGATCAGTGCGGGCATTTGATCGAGGTAGATCATATTCGGCCCGTCGCTGGGCGCGGTATCTGGGTCTTCGTGGGTTTCGATGAACACCGCCGCAACACCGATCGCCACGGCAGCGCGGGCCATGACGGGCGCAAATTCACGCTGTCCGCCGGATGATCCACCCTGTCCGCCCGGTTGCTGGACTGAATGCGTGGCGTCCATTACCACCGGGTATCCGGTGCGCGCCATCTGCGGCAGGCTGCGCATGTCAGCGACCAGTGTGTTGTAGCCAAAGGACGTGCCGCGTTCGGTCAGCAATATCCGCTTGTTGCCGGTGCTTTCGATCTTGGTCACGATATTGGGCATTTCCCAAGGCGCCAGAAACTGCCCCTTTTTGACGTTGATCGCGGCGCCGGTATTGCCCGCCGCCAGCAGCATATCGGTCTGGCGGCACAAAAAGGCGGGGATTTGCAGGATATCCGCCACTTCTGCGGCAATCGCGCATTGGGCTTCGTTGTGCACGTCGGTCAGCACAGGCACGCCGTTGGCCTTGCCCACCGATTGCAACACCTTAAGTCCCGCGTCGATCCCAAGCCCCCGTTTGCCTGCCAGCGATGTCCGGTTTGCCTTGTCATAGCTCGCCTTGAAGACAAATTGCGCGCCCACGGCATCGCAGGCTTCTTTCATTGCGCCGCCAATCATCTGGGCATGGTCCTCGCTTTCCAACTGACAGGGGCCTGCGATCACCGTTAGCGGACGGTCATTGCCGATGATCACATCGCCGACTGTTACGTGGGTCATGAGGTTACCTGTTCTCTGAGGATGGAAGCGGTCAGTGACAACATAAGGTAAATGCCTGCAAAGACGAGAAATGCCAAGATCGTGTTTTCGAACTTGCGCGGATAGCTGGCCTCTTCGGGTGCGACAGGGCGCACGGCGATGGTCAGATAACGGACTTGACGGCTGGCTTCGGTGCGGGCGCGGTCCATCTGGGTCTGCGCGGCTTGCAGGTTCATGTCTGCCGCGCCCAGATCGGCTTGCGCCAGTTGCAACGTGACTGCCTGCTGCGCAAGCGAGTTTTCCCCTTCGGTCGCGGTATTCATCCGCGCCTTGAGTTTGTCGAGCTGGTCATTGATCCGGCGTACATCGCCTTGGGCGCCGTCCACCTTGGCGCGATTTGGCCGCGCGTTGTCGAGCAGGGCGGCAAGCTCCAGTTCCTTTTCGATCTGCAGCGATTCATAGTTGGTGATCTGCGCGCGGATCGCCGCGATCACCGCTTCGGGATCGACGCCGTTCTGGACCTGCAGGCGGATCAGATTTTCCTGCGTATCGCGGCGCTTTTGTTCGGCGGCCTCAAATCCGATCCGGGCATCGCGCATCTGGTCCTCGCGCTTTTGCTGGCTCAGCGCGTTCACACGTTCCTCGGCATAGGCCAGAAGCTTGTTGGAGAAGTCCGCAGCAAGCTGTGGGTCGGCGGCGATGACTTCCATCCTTATGACACCTTCGGTCGGATCATAGCCGATTTTGACGTGTTTTTTGTACGCTTTGTAGGCCTCTTCATTTGTGGGATCGGTTTCAAGGCGCTGGATCGGGTCGATTTCGGGGTCCGAGAAATGGTCTTTGAACCCGACATCATTGTCGAGCCGCAACATGGCATCCTTGGACTGCAAATACGCTTGGGTAGCGATGCTGTCGGCAGAGTTCGCAAATTGCGTGGGCAACAGGCCACCCAAGGGACCCGCACCGCCGGAGCCCTCATTCTGGATAATCAGGAACTGGGAATCGCTGGCGAACATCGGCGTGGCGATGTTGTAAAAATAGTATCCCGCCGAAAAAGTCGGCAGCATGACAAAGAACGCCAGCCGGATCAGGAGCAGGCCCATCTTCTTGCGGCGGCGTCGGGTGATATCCTGCTGGATGCGGCCGATCTCGCGCATGCGCCGCTCTGCCGGGCTTACCTCCGTTGAGGGCAGGTTGCGCCCGCCTGCCGGCATGGTTTGGGGCAGTTGGACGCGTGCGGGCGGTGTGCCGGGGGTGGTCAGGCCGGTGGCGCCGCTGCCTTGCGGGACGACGAGTTCGAGCATGTTGGAACGCTGGAAAGGGTCAATGCCCTCGGCCCGCAGCAGACGCACGGCGTCAAAGTCAGAGGTGGGCGCGAGACCGTGTTTTTGTGCCACGCGGCGCGCCATGCGCAATTGGCGGCCCGTCAGCCCTTCGCGTCGGATCGCGTCCATGTCGTTTTCGCCCAGGACCTGCGCTGCTGAAGATACCTCGCCCATGCGGGGCGGGGCGTCGTTTGTTGGCGCATCCGAAGATTGCGGCGGCGTCCGGGCCGAATGGTCGACCGGCTCCGCGGCCGTATCAGGTGCCTGTGTCAGCCCCGGTTCTGGCGGCGGGTTCAGGGGCTGCGGGACCGGGCGGGGCGCCGAGGGCGGGAACAGGGAACGCGGACCGGGGGCAGCGGGACGCGTCCCTTCGGGCCCGGCGGCACCGGTTGGGGATGAAGGAACGCTCCGCTTGATGCGGAACTTTCTAGCCTTGGGTTTCGTAGTCATAGAGCTGTTTCGCTTCTTCCAAGGTATCAAACATGTGCAGTTGTCCGTCCAGCAGCACGGCGGCGGAACGGGCGAATTTTTCAAGCGTCTGCGCCTGATGAGAGACGATGATGATGGTCGTGGTGCGCAAGCGTTCCTGAAGCAGTTCACCGGCCTTTTTGTTGAACTCAACATCCGTCGTGCCGGGCATGCCTTCGTCAATCAGATACATGTCAAAGTCCAGCGCCAGCATCAACGAAAACGAAAACCGTGATCGCATGCCGGCCGAATAGGTGCCAAGCGGTTGATCGAAATATTCGCCCAGATCACAAAGCCAGCGGCAAAAGCTTTCGACGTAATCAGGGTCCAGCCCATACATACGCGCGATGAACCGCGCGTTTTCCATTGCTGAAACCTTGCCCACGACGCCGCCCATGAAACCCAGCGGGAAGCTGATGTTGCAGCCACGTCTGATCTCACCTTCGTCCGGTTTTTCCAGCCCGGCCATCATGTTGATCAACGTCGTTTTACCGGTGCCGTTCGGGGCGAGGATACCCAGAGAATTGCCCAGTTCCACGCGGAAAGAAACACGGTCAAGGATGACCTTGTGCTGGGATCCCGTCCAGAAGGACTTGGATACATTCTCGAACTCCAGCATTCACTGCTCCGATTGCCGCTGAGTGTTTTTGACCTGCCCTCTTTAGCAGAGGTGTCTTAACGGTCTATTCAGCGAATTTGGCCATATTATGTCGGATATGGAAACAAATGTACAACGGCACTTCGGAGGGGTGTCTTGCGGATGGGCGGAGCTTTGCACTTGTGGACAAATGCCGGGGACGGCCGCATCAACCCGCGATCGCGCGTGGCGTTTGCTGCGGCACGGTCATCAGGGCGGCCTGGGTGCGTTCGCCGTCAAAATTCTGGACCGGGCCCACGGGGACCGCGCTCATCAGTCCCAGGCGGGTCATCCAGCGGCTGAAGACAGCGGGCACCATGCCGATGATATGGCTCGCGCCCATCTCGCGGGCGGTGTCGGACATTTTTTCCAGTAACAGGCGTTGCAGTTCCATCCGGCGATCGCTGGGGACATCCGCAGACAGAAACAGGCGCGTTGCCTCCCAGATCTCATCCTTGACCGGCGCCTTGAAGAACAGCACGTCGCGCGGAATTGAATCGAGCAGTCCATTCTGCGCATCGCGGATCATATAGGTGTATTGCCCGCATTGTGATGTGGTGGGTGTCAGGCGGACACCGCCCAAAACCTCGCCGTATTCGTGCAGCACGATCCACCGCGCGCGTGGGGTGTCGTATTGATCAAACTCCATTCCGTCCACTTCGGGCAGTTCCCAGCCCTTGGCGCGAATAAAAACCTGTCTGCGCGCCCGCAGAAGGTTCACAAAAAGCTCACCGTGTTGGTGGAGGTTGAGCACGGACAGGGTTGTGGCGCGCAACTGTCCCTTGCTTCGGGCTGGCGCGATCGGTTCGGCCTGCACAGGTTGCACCTTGCGCTCGGCGCGCACCGGCGCGCGGGCCTGTCGCGCCAGATCGGCCACGTCTATTTCTTCCTGCGGAACTAGGCGCGGAAAGATATCCTGCCAGACCCTGTTGTTTAAAAAATCACCCTGTACGCCCATGTCCTGCCCAAATATTCTAATAAATCGTTAACATTTCTTATCGTAACCGGAAGTTGCATAACCGGGCCATAGTAATGTCGCAATTCTAAGAGAAGTTACATTCAAAGACGGTGCGAGAAGGCGTTTAAGTGACAGATTTGTCACGAAAAACCCCAAAACCGTGCGATGATTGAGGCGAAAACTGTGCTCTACGCACATGGAAGGTGAATTGAGGATTCAATGACCGGCAGTGATGAAACAGTCGTTTGGCCCAAACGGTCAATAGAGATGAAGCTTCTTGCGCAGCAGATCCGCGACTATTCCACAGTCGGGATGAATCTGTTCTGGCAGCGTCAGATGATCTTTGCCGCCGCCATCGGCCTGTCGGCGTTTTATTACGATATTTGGCTGTCCATCACGACGTTTATCCTGATCGTGCTGTCGGAAATCTACGACTATCACCTGTTTCGCAAAATCAGCGTATGGCGGGGCCGCAGCCCCAAGGTGGCGCGTCAGTTCATGTGGAGCATCTATTTGGGCACACTGCTCAGCTCTGCGGTGATCAGCTATTACGCCATTGCCATTGCGCTGCAACAGGGGCCGACGACGCATTTCATGTCGCTGTTTTTCCTGTTTGCCGCCGCCCTTTTTGCCGCAATGAACAATCATCATCTGATGCCTGTGCTGATCGTGCGGCTGGCGATCTATGGCGTCACATTTCTGTTCATTCCGCTGTGGGACATCATCCGGACGGGTGCGTCGATCCATTCAGAATTGTGGATGCAGTTCTTTACAGTCATTTTTGTGCTTTATTTCATCATCGACTGTTCGCGCATATTTTTAGGTCTCTACCGCACCAACCTTCACCAACTGGAAGAGTTGCGACTTGAACATGAAAACACCAAGATCGCCTTCAGGGCCAAGTCAGAGTTTTTGTCCACCATCAGCCATGAATTGCGCACACCGATGACGTCTATCAAAGGGGCGCTGGACATGACCTGCGCAGGTGCGTTGGGTGAAATGCCCAGCAATGTGCAAAAAGTGTTGCTGATCGCGCAAAAGAACAGCACGCGTTTGACCTCCATCATCAATGAGATTTTGGACCATCAGAAATTTGAGGCAGGCAAGATCAGCTTTGACCTTGAAAAGCTGGATATCAAAGAGATTATCGAAAGCGCGGTGGATATGAACCAGGCCTATGCGGCGCGGCTGAAAGTTGAACTGGCTCTTGGGCACCTGCACGAAGGCGTCGATGTGTTGGCCGATGAAAAGCGGTTGCAACAGGTGATGTCCAACCTGCTGTCCAACGCGGCCAAGTTTTCGCACGCCGATGGCAAGGTCACGATCAGCACGGAACTGGCGCCGGACCGTGTGCGTATCCTTGTGGTTGATGCAGGCATTGGCCTGTCAGACGCGGACCGCGTCAAGGTGTTCGACCAGTTCACGCAGGTCGATTCTTCGGACCAACGCGCGGTCGGTGGCACCGGTCTTGGCATGAACATCTCAAAGCGTATCGTTGAGGGGTTGGGTGGGGTTATTGACTATCGCAAAAACGATGATGTCGGCACCACGTTCTTTGTCGATCTCCCGCTTGAGAAAGGCGACACTCTGGTGCGCGGTGAAACGGTTGCCTTTCCGGTGGAACGCGCGCTGAAACATTTGCGTACAAAGCTGTCCAGCGCCGCCTAGGCGCTGCGCCCGGTACGGGATTTGCATGGGGTGCTGTCAGCTTGATCAAAGTGCCCGCCATGATGATTTATGCCAATATGTTTATGCCAGCCGCATTTTCGGCGGTGAACGCCTCAAGACTGTATCAGTGACATCAATGACCGATGCGTTTGGGGTCCGGGCATTGGCCGTCTGGCGTCTCCATCTCCAGCGTGGTGTGGTGCAGATGATAACGCTCTGCCAATTCGGCACGCAGGGCATTGCGGACCTGCGTGGCACTGTGAACGGCGGGATCGGCCAACACCACATGCGCGCCCAGTGCGGCGTCATGTTCGCCCATCATCCACAGGTGCACATGGTGAACAGCGCCGACGCCCGGCACCGATTGTATTGTGGCGATCACGGCCTCAGGGTCCATGTCGGGTGGGCTGCCCAGCATCAGAATGCGCACCACGCCCGGCATCTCTACCGCTGATTGCCACAGGATATACCCCGCAATCAAAAGCGTGGCGAGCGGATCAACCCAGTCCCAGCCGAACAGGATCACCAGCGTGCCCGCCACAATCACCGCGACAGACCCAAGCGCATCAGCAATGTTGTGCAGAAAGGCCGCCCGAATATTGACGCTGGTTTTCGACAGACTGTAGGTCAGCGCGGCGGTGGCAAGATCAATGACCAAAGCAATCCCCGCCACAATCACGATGATCCAGCCCGCGACCGGGGCAGGGGCGTAAAAGCGAATGACCGCCTCGTATATCAGGTACAGGCCGATGACGATCAGCGTGGTATAATTCACCAGCGCGGCAACCGCCTCGATCCGGCCATAACCAAAGGTCATCTGCGCATCTGCCGGGCGTCGGGCGATCTTGCGCGCGGCAAATGCGATGATCAGCGCGATGGCATCGCTGAAATTATGCAGCGCGTCCGCCAGCAGCGACAGCGACCCTGCCACAATCCCGCCGATGACCTGCGCCAGCGTCAGGCCGAGGTTGATGGCGACCGCTATCGCAACCTTGCCGTCGCCGCTTTCGGGGTCGATGTGATTATGGTGGTGCCCCTGTGCCATTATGCGATTGTCTCCCATATCATGCCTGCAATGATGGCGCCCGTGACGGCAAAGGAAAGGTCGCAGCAAAAAAGCGCGATTTTATAAGCGGCCAAACGGCAATGGCAGCCGGAATGTAGCTGACCCCGCCCGCAATGACAAAGGCCATCGCAGCGTCCTGCGTCATCCCTTGCGCCAGTAGTGCGTCGATCAGCGGCACGGCATAGCCGTTCAGGTAGGTCGGCGCGCCGACCAATGCGCCCAGCACGCTGGGTATCGCGCCAGAATTTCCATTGCGGGGTGCCGGTAAATGGTTTTAGCGCGCCGCAACAGCCGCTTATGGCGCGATGCTCACGCAGTGGATCAACAAAGCTCTCCAAATTTGTCAGCGCCATGACGCCAAAGCCGCCAAACATGCCCAGACCCACGGCGCCACTGTCTTGGCCGCTGCGAATTCCCAGCCCAGCGTGCCTGCCGCGATCGCGAACATCGCGGGGTACATTAGTTGCGAGGCCAGCTAGGACGCCATGACCGCCTACCCAACAGGGCACCCGCGGCCAGCAGCGCGGCAATGAAGGGGATTACCTCGCAGCTGCAAAACGGTGACAGCCCGCTCAGCAGGGATTCTGCACCGCTGGCACCGGTAAGGGGCGGGGTGAGATTTCATTTTCAGGTTTTTAGAAGCATCTAAACGTATTGCATCCAACAACCGTTATTTCGATAAACGTCGATACGTCACTGGCATAGTCGAAATCCGCCCGGCCGCGTCTTGATGTCGAAATGCAGATGGTCGGCGTGGGACTCGTCGCTGCCGGGTCCCAGCACGGTGGTGAAATACAGGCAGGCACCTGCACGCACCGCGTCCTGAAACGCCTCCTCCAGCGTGCCATCACGTTCGCGCGGTTCAATCGTCAGGGACGATCCGTCGCGAAAGGTAACGCCCATGATGTCGATTGCACTGCCGAAACTATGTTCAGACAAAACCTCGTCCGGGAGGTTGTTGCGGCGTCGACATATGTAGGATGATCCGTGGTTCAGCCCGGTCACATCGCCGCGCTCTGCCAATACGTCCGAGGCGGGCAACACCGTCCGCTGTACCCACTTTGACAGCGCAAGCGCCGCTTCGCACTGTAGGATCGTATCGGGGTTCAGCGCAACACCGGGGGCGGCTTCGGCCAGACGCACAGGCAGGGTAACACCGCAGGCTGCATCGTTTTCGTCGGTCACGGTGTCAACGGGTTCAAACACCGCGCCAGAGATGCTCAACGCTTCGGTGCAGGCGCGGAAGGCGGCAGTTTCATCTGCTGTGGGGCCGGTAGCGGGTGCGTGCGTGGTAGCAAGGCCGTTCGCCGGATCACCGGCTACCGGCGCAGGCGGCGAGATGCCCGCCGCCTCATCTTCGGGCCCAACTTCCAATTCGTCTTCGGGCACGGAGGTCGCTTCATCGCCCTGAGCCGTGTCATCAGGGGCTGTTTCTGATGGGGGATCGGAAACGCCAACTTGCGTTGCGCCGTCGCCGGTCTGCGACGCGCCGTCTGTGTCCGTTTCAGGTGCCGCAGGTTTTTGCGGCGGCAGTAGTGACGCCTCGGGCGACCGGTCCTGCGCCAGAACCGGTCCACCGATCAGCAATGCCGCCGTCATAACGATGCGACAAAGTCCTCTCATTCCGCAAATTCAACGGTAATTTGCCCTTGATCTGCGGCCAGGCCGTCTGACACCATTTGGGCCAGCTCCTGCGCGTCCCAATTGGTCAAACGCACGCAGCCGTGGCTTTGATTCTTGAACAATCCAGCGGGATAAGGTGTGCCGTGCAAGCCATAAGTCGGTTTGTCCAGATCGATCCAAACTGAGCCTACAGGCCCGTTGGGCCCCGGCGGAAGCGTCAGGAATTCGTCGTTCTCGCCCTGTTTGAAGTTCACGTCGGGGTTGTAGCTGTAGGTCGGGTTCACCGCGACGGCGTTCACGGCCATGGTGCCGGACGGCGAAGGCGTGTCATCAGAGCCGACGGTCACCGGATAATCGGTGATCACACGGCCATCCGCCGTCATGGCGCGCAACCGGCTGGTGGCTTTGTCCACGATGATACGCGCCACTGTGCCGTCGGGTGCCGGCGCTTCGACATTCATCACGGTGATGGTTTCGCCGGGCTGAAAGGCCGCGCCGGCGTTCATGGCCTGAATGAAATCTTCGTCCATGTGAAACCGCTCGCTCAGTTTCTCCTGAACAGAGGTGAACCCGATCTGATCCAGTTTGGCGAGATCGGCATAATCGTCTGGCAAGGGCGCGGCACTTAGGCCTTCGGCGTCTTGCTGGGTGATGACGTAATTGGTGGTCAGCCCGCTGGCCTGTGGCCCGCCCAAAGCGGCCCAGACATCTGCGTCCAGTTGACCGTCCACTGGCAAACCGGCGCGCGCCTCAAATGCTTTCAGCGCGGTTTCGGACATGCCACCAGCATAGCCATCAATGACGCCGGGCGAAATGCCGGAACGGTCCAGCAGAACCTGCAGTTTCACCACAAGGGCGGTTGGTTTTGCCTCGCCTGTCTCTGTTTGGCCAGTGGCCACGTCGCCCTGCGGCGCGGCAACAGGTTCAAACATGGCCGCATCAATGTCCTGTGCGGAAAAAGGCAGGCCAGCAGCCGCCAGTGGCAAGGCGGTCAGGCTGAAAAGGGCGGCGATGGCGGAACGGGTCGGAAGCGGCATGATGATCCTTTCAGGACAACAGTTTATACCAAACACCAACCGCAACCGCTTGGTTCCGCGCGATGATCTTTGATAGGGCGGCGCAGGGCCATTGGGCGTGGCGCACTTTTCATTGCTATCCGGCCGCCCTATCTGATCAATCATGTCACATGATATTCGTCCTCAGCTGCTGGCCTGCACGATCTGCGCCGACCGATTTGCCACAACGGCCACCGGGCACCGGCCCAATCCCGTGGTCTGGTTTGCGCCCGGCGCGCGGCTGTTGATTGCCAGCCAGGCACCGGGGCTGCGCGTGCATGAGGCAAACACACCTTTTTGGGATGCCTCGGGCGTGCGGCTGCGCGACTGGCTGGGGCTGGACGAAGCGACGTTTTATGACCGCAGCAAGGTGGCGATCATTCCGATGGCTTTTTGCTTTCCGGGCTATGACGCCAAGGGCAGCGACCTGCCGCCACCGCCCGTCTGCGCGCGGACATGGCGGGCAGGCGCGCTGCGCATCGTGCCGGACGTGCGGCTGACGGTGCTGATCGGGGGCCATGCAATGAAGTACCACCTGCCGGGCTTCCGGACGGTGACACAGGCGGTGGCAGACTGGCGCGCCCATCCGCCCGGCGTCTTTGCCTTGCCACATCCGTCCTGGCGCAATACCGGATGGCTAAAGAAGAACCCGTGGTTCGCGGCCGAAGTGCTGCCGCGCCTGCGGTCTGCCGTGCAAGAGGTGATACATGACTGAAACGACCCCGCTGGACACGGCCCACGCGGCGATGATGGCCGCACCCGATGATGACGCAGCGCGCCTGCGGTTCTATGAGCGCATCGCGGATGTGGAACTGTTCGTATTGCTGAGCGCAGAGCCTGCGGGCGACCAGATTGATCCGGTGTTGTTGGATGATGTGTATTTGGTCGTGTTTGACCGGGCCGGGCGGCTGGCGGCCTATGTGGGTGAAAGCGCGCCTTATGTGGCGCTGTCGGGCCGCGCCATTGCCCAGATGCTGGAGGGTCAGGCGCTGGGGCTGGCCGTCAATATCGGCGTGGCCCCTTCCGCGATCATGCTTTCGCCAGAGGCGATAACGTGGCTGCGCAACACGCTGAGCCACGCCCCCGGAGAAGTAGAGGCGCGGATTGAGCGGGTCTTGCCGCCCTCTGGCCTGCCCGAAAGCCTGATCACAGCGATCGACGCCAAGCTTGCGACAGCGACGGGAATGGCGGCGGGCGCTTTTCTGGTGGCGGTGGAATATGCGGGTGGCGGACGCGGGCATCTGCTGGGCTTTGTGGGGGCCATTCCACGAGCGCAGGATGCGCTGGTGCGCGCCGCATCCGAAGCGCTGACATTCTCCGGCATCGAGGCGGGCGCGACGGATGTGGGATTCTTTGCGCCGGATGACCCGGTGGTGTTGAGTCTGGCCAAGGTCGGGTTGCGGTTTGACCTGCCGCAGCAGGATCCGCTGCAACACACGCCCCGCTTGCCGCCCGGCAGCGACCCTGCGAAACCACCGATCCTGAAATAATCGACGGGTTATACCTGTCATTTGCTGACGCAAGGTCACTTCGCCGCGAGGACGCAAACTCGTGGGGTGAAATGTCTGTGCGTCGGGCATAGCCTTGTTGAAATGCAATGGACAGGAGCGTTCAAAATGACCCGATTTACCCATTTGATGGCCACGGCGGCAGCAGTGCTGGTCTTTGCGGGGCCCGGAATTGCCGGCGAACAATATGTCGACGAGACCGGCTTTGCCGCGTCCGGTTATGACGTGGTCGCCTATTTCGACATTGCGCAAAATCCCGTCGGGCAGGTCCAGCCGGAAGGGTTGCCGGGGGACAAGGATTTCACCGCCACCCACAACGGTGCCACCTTCGCCTTTGCCAGCGCGGCCAACCGCGATGCCTTTGTCGCGGACCCTGCGAAATACGCGCCGCAGTATGACGGGCATTGCGCTTACGGCGTGTCCAAGGGCGGCAAGGTGCCGGGCAACCCGAACCTGTGGCGGATAGTGGATGACAAGCTTTATCTGAATATCACCAAAAATGTGGTGGGGTTCTGGGAGGAAGACATTGCGGGCAATATCAACCTGGCTGAAGGCGAATGGGCGACTATTGAACCAAAGCCCCGCTCCACCAGCACGATCCCGCAGTTTTCCAGCGCCGCGCCGGCCGAGTGAACCAACCGCGCGATCACCATCGCCGAAAAGCCCCGCCGCGTCTTGCGCGGCGGGGCTTTATATTGGGTGCGACTGGTATCGCGACAGCTGGCGGAGCCGCGTGGTGGTTCAATGTGACAGCAAAAGTGGATGCGGACGCGCTCAGCGCGCCTGATACGCTGGCGGCGGTGCGGGCGGGTACGCTGACCCTGATCGACATCCGCAGGCCCGATGAATGGGCGCGCACGGGGGTGCCACAGGGCGCGGTGCCACTGGACATGCGGCAGGACGATTTTATGCAGGCGCTGCTGGTTGCGGTGGGCGGCGACACGACATTGCCCATCGCGTTGATCTGCGCGCGTGGGGTGCGATCGCGGGGCCTGGCGGCGCGTCTGCGCACTGCCGGTTTCACCCGGATCATCAACGTGCCGGAGGGCATGACAGGGTCCGGCGCGGGGCCTGGATGGATCGCGCGGGGGTTGCCGGTCAGTCAGATCTGACGCGCCCGACGGACAATACCTTGCAAGGAACTGGTGCGGGGTTTTGCAAAACCCCGCTGCATCGTCACTCTGCGGGCAGATCGCCCCGCCGCAGGATCCGGTCACGCAGCGCGGCGCGTTCGGCGCGCGCACGGGTCACGATGCCGGGTTCGCGCAGGGTGTGCGGACTGTCCAGCCGAAACCCCTGTGGCGCGCGC
>JAGXHC010000208.1 GCA_024636405.1 Sulfitobacter sp.
CCGTTGACCCTCAGCATCTGATCTTTTCGATCTGGGCCACGACCCAGCACTACGCCGACTTCGAAGCCCAGGTCGGCGTCCTTCTGGGCCCATCGGCAGACCCGCACGCCCGCGCGTCCGCCCATTTGCAGGACATGTTCGGCACGTTGCTGCGCGGCTGACACAAACCCGCGCAGCATCCCGCCCTGAGGTGCGCGTCTATTCCGCTGCGGTCGCGGACGGGTTATTGGGGTGCGTCGTCCAATTGGCATAATCCGCCGGCACAACCTTGCCGGTGCGCGGGTCCGTGGTGCCTGCGGCCATCTCCTCCATGGTTATGCAATCCTCGACCGGGCACACATTGACGCACAGATTGCACGCAACACATTCCGCGTCGATCACCGTAAAGGTGCGGTCATCCGACATCGCAATCGCCTGATGGCTGGTATCCTCGCAGGCGGCAAAACAGCGCCCGCAGGATATGCAAAGGTCCTGATTGATCTGCGCCTTGGCGATATAATTCAGGTTTAGCTGGTTCCAGTCGGTCACATTCGGCACCGCGCGGCGCACCAGATCATCAATCGACGTCATGCCCTTTTCGTCCATGTATTCGGACAGCCCGCTGATCATCTCCTGCACAATCTTGAACCCATAGGTCATGGCGGCGGTGCAGATCTGCACATTGCCCGCGCCCAGCGCCAGAAACTCCGCCGCATCACGCCAGGTGGTGATCCCACCGATACCCGAAATCGGCAAATCAGCGGTATCGCGATTGCGCGCAATCTCTGCCACCATGTTCAGGGCAATCGGCTTTACCGCCGGGCCGCAATACCCGCCATGCGACCCTTTGCCATCAATCATCGGCTCGGGCGAAAAGCTGTCCAGATTGACCGATGTGATCGAATTGATCGTATTGATCAGGCTCACCGCGTCGGCACCGCCACGCTTGGCGGCCTCTGCCGGGTACAACACATTGGTGATGTTCGGCGTCAGTTTCACGATCACCGGCATGCGCGAATACATCTTGCACCAGCGCGTGACCATTTCGATATATTCCGGCACCTGCCCTACGGCGCTGCCCATGCCGCGTTCGGCCATGCCATGCGGGCAGCCAAAGTTAAGCTCGATCCCGTCCACGCCGGTTTCCTCGACCCGTGGCAGGATCGCTTTCCACTCCGCTTCCTCACAGGGGACCATGATTGACGCGATCAACGCGCGGTCAGGGTAATCGCGCTTGACCACTTTCATCTCGCGCAGGTTCACCTCCAGCGGGCGGTCGGTGATCAACTCAATGTTGTTCAGCCCCAGCAGGCGACGGTCCGCGCCGTAAATCGCGCCGTAGCGTGGCCCGTTCACGTTGACCACGGGCGGTCCTTCCATGCCCAGCGTTTTCCACACCACGCCGCCCCATCCCGCGTCAAAGGCGCGGCGCACGTTGTATTCCTTGTCCGTCGGCGGCGCAGATGCCAGCCAGAACGGGTTTGGGGATTTGATCCCGATGAAATTGCTTGTCAGATCAGCCATCTGTTTTCTCCCGTCACGTGTGCCTCAGCCCACCAATACCGCGTGAATATCCATTGCCGCGTCGCGGCCTTCTGCAACCGCCGTCACCGTCAGATCGTCACCGCCACTGGCACAATCGCCCCCGGCCCAAAGACCCTGAACAGAGGTGCGCCCGTGTGCGTCCACCTTGATCTTGCGGCCCTCCAGATCAGGAAGCCCGTCCCCGATCAGCGACTGGCCGATCGCCTTGAACACCTGATCCGCAGCAAGGCGCAGGAACTGGCCCGTGCCCGTCATGGCGTCATCGACATATTCCAGCTCGATCTCGCGCACTGCACCGTTGCCGTGCACGGCGACAGGCACCGCATGTGTCACGATCCGCACCCCTTTCGAGGCGGCCAGATCCTGCTCGAACACGCTCGCGTTCATCCGGTCGCGCCCGCGCCGATAAACAAGCGTGACGTTCAGCGCGCCCAGCAGCTTGGCCTGGACGGCGGCGTCCACCGCCGTCATGCCGCCACCGATCACGATCACATCGCGGCCAATCGGCACCTGCGCCACATCCCCTGCCTGACGCAGATCAGCGATGAATGTCACCGCATCCGTCACACCATCCTTGTCCTCGTCCGCGACGCCCAGCGCATTGACCCCGCCCAGCCCCAGCCCAAGGAACACCGCGTCAAAATCATCGTGCAACGCCGCCAGCGTCACATCACGCCCCAGCGCCACACCGTGGCGCAACTCAATCCCGCCGATCTGCATAAGCCAATCAACTTCGGCCTGCGCAAAGCCACCCGGCGTCTTGTAGGCGGCAATGCCGTATTCATTCAGCCCACCGGGTTTGGCATGTGCATCCATCATCACCACGTCATGGCCAAGCATCGCCAGACGGTGCGCGCACGCCAGCCCCGCAGGGCCCGCCCCCACGACCGCCACCCGTTTTCCGGTCGTCGCGGCACGGCTGAAGGGGTGTTTCCCCTGCCCCTGCAAATGGTCGGTGGCAAAGCGTTGCAACTGACCGATCAGAACCGGCTTGCCTTCGGCCAGTTCGCGCACACAAGCCTCCTCGCACAGCGTTTCCGTGGGGCAGACCCGCGCGCACATCCCGCCAAGGATATTCTGCGTCAGGATCGTCTTTGCCGCCGCGTCCGGCGTGCCCGTCGCGATCTGGCGGATGAACAGCGGTATATCAATGTCCGTCGGGCAGGCCGTGCTACACGGCGCGTCATGGCAGAAATAACACCGGTCAGCCGCAACCAGCGCTTCGTGCTGATCCAGCGGCGGATGCAGATCAGAGAACCCGCTGTCATACGCGTCGGCATCAAGCCGCCCGGCCCGAATACCCGGTTCAAAAACGTTTTGTGACATGCGCCACCCCCCGAAAATATTGTTCTTTTGAAAAATCTCTCACGGATTCATTTTTTTATCAACTGGTAAAATTATTGCAGTCAAAGGGCGATCCATCGGCAAACACCCGCCAATTGCGCGCAACTTGGCAAAATTCCTTGATTTAAATTCTGACCCTTTCAATATCGGCCCCGCAACGCGAAGTACTATCGACCAATGTCCTGAAGGCTCTGGGTACGATCAACTTTCGACCGAGCCGCGCTGCCGCATCCTGCGGGCAGATCAAGACAGAGGAGACGGGAGCTATGGCAACAGGCACCGTAAAATGGTTCAACACAACAAAAGGCTTCGGCTTTATCGCGCCTGATGGCGGTGGAAAGGACATTTTTGTCCATATTTCCGCAGTAGAGCGCGCAGGGCTGACCGGGTTGGCCGACAACCAGAAGGTCACCTTTGATGTCGAAGCCGGCCGGGACGGACGCGAAAGCGCAAGCAATATCTCGCTGGCTTAAATTTCCGGCCTAACTTTCCGGCCTAACTCTCAGGCCCAGAATCGCATCGGCTTGACATCGCATCGGGTCGCATCACTTGGGCCGGGTGCGGCAGGCGGTAATCATAACCCGCCCGCCGGTGTTACATATCCTCCCCGTGGCGCTTTGCAAAACGCGCCACGGCCAAAACGCGCCAGACAGACGTCGTGACGGCCCCTCAGTCCGCGTCGGCTTTGCGGATATCTTCCACCAGCGTCAGAACTTCCGGCCCCACCCGCGCCACGATGCGGGCAACCCCATCTGCATTGGGGTGAATGCCATCGGCCTGAAAAAAGCTGCGCAACCTTGACGGGTCCGGGGTCGCATCATCTTCCGTCAGCCCGGCAAAAAAGCTGGCCAGATAACCGGTGCCGTATTTCGCCGCCAGATCGGGATAGATCGCATCAAAGCTGGTCTTGTACTCGGCCCCGAAATTGCCCGGTGCCTGCATCCCCACCAGCAGAACGTCCACCTTGGCGGTCCCTGCGGCCGCCAATATCCCCTCGATATTCCGCCTTGCCTGATCGGGGGCCAGACCGCGCAACAAATCATTCCCGCCCAGCGCCACGATCATGCCATCCACCTCAGGCGTCAGAGTCCAGCCAACCCGCGCCAGACCGCCCGCCGTGGTATCGCCCGACACACCGGCATTGACCAGCCGCGCCTGCGCGCCCTCCGCATCCAGCCAGCGCTGCAACTGCGGCACAAACCCATCGTCGGCCGGCAATCCGTAGCCTTGCGTCAAACTGTCGCCCAAAGCGGCAATAACCACCTCATCCGCCTGTGCGGCACCGGCCAAAGCGATTACCAATGCAATGATTGCCTTGCGCATCCTGTACAGACCTCCATATCCAGCGGGACCCGACCCGAAAGGCCGATAATGACCGATCCCGTATTCCACTTACAAGATGTGATGCTCAGCCTGAAGGGCAATGCCGGATCTGTCGATATCCTGCGCGGCATCTCGCTGCGGGTTGAAACCGGCGAATCCGTGGCACTGACCGGACCGTCGGGATCGGGCAAGTCATCGCTATTGATGGTCATGGGCGGGCTTGAACGTGCGACAGGCGGTCAGGTCGATGCGCTGGGCCATGATCTGACAAACATGGACGAAGACGCCTTGGCCCGGTTTCGCCGCGGCCGCATGGGGATCGTGTTCCAGTCATTTCACCTGATCCCGACGATGACAGCCCTCGAAAACGTCGCCACCCCGCTGGAACTGGCCGGCGTGGCGGATGCGTTTGATCGCGCCCGCGATGAACTGAACGCCGTGGGACTGGCACAGCGGCTGGATCACTATCCGGCGCAGATGTCGGGCGGTGAACAACAACGCGTGGCGCTGGCGCGTGCCGCAGCACCGCGCCCGGCGATCCTGCTGGCAGATGAACCCACCGGCAACCTCGATAGCGTGAACGGCGAAGCGATCATGGATCTGCTGTTCGGCCTGCGCGACCGGCACGGCGCCACGCTGGTGCTGGTCACACATGATCCGGCGCTGGCAAAACGCTGCGACCGCGCCATCGCCCTTGCCGACGGGCGCATTACATGAGCCTTGCCCTCGCTGCCCGGTTTGCCCGCCGCGAGATGCGCGGCGGCCTGCGCGGCTTTCGTCTGTTTCTGGCCTGTCTCGCCCTTGGCGTGGCCGCGATTGCCGCCGTGGGTTCGGTCCGCGCCGCGATTGAGGCGGGGCTTGCCCGCGAAGGGGCGGCCCTGCTGGGCGGCGATGCGGAGATGGAGTTCACCTACCGCTTTGCCACGCCCGATGAACGCGACTGGATGGCTGAACGCGCGCAATCGGTGTCAGAAGTCGTCGAATTTCGGTCCATGGCCGTGGTCGGCACCGATGCGCTGACCGACCGCGCACTGACCCAGGTCAAAGGCGTGGATGCCAGCTATCCGCTGGTTGGCTCCGTGCTGCTGGACCCCGACATGCCGCTGGATGACGCCTTGGGGGACCAGGGCGGCGTGCCCGGTGCCGTGATGGACCGCAGCTTGATTGACCGGCTTGGCATGTCGATAGGCGACAGTTTTCGTCTGGGCACCCAGGAATTCCGCCTGATGGCCGCGATCACCCGCGAGCCGGACAATGCCGGGGGTGGCTTTGCGCTTGGGCCGCGCACCTTGTTGCGCACGCAGATGCTGGATGGGTCCGGCCTGCTGACGCCCGGCACGCTTTATTCAACCAAATACCGGCTGGACCTGCCGCCCGGCACCGTCGTGGATCAGGTTAAATCCACCGCCGAGGCCACCTTCGAGACCAGCGGCATGCGCTGGCGCGATGCGCGCAACGGCGCCCCCGGCGTGGCCCGGTTTGTCGAACGGTTGTCGGCATTTCTGGTGCTGGTCGGCTTGTCCGGGCTGGCGGTTGGCGGTGTCGGCGTGTCCGCCGCCGTGCGCGCCTATCTGTCGGGCAAGACCCCGGTCATCGCCACGCTGCGCGCCCTTGGCGCAGAGCGCAGCACCGTCTTTGCAACCTACTTTATCCAGATCGGCGTGCTGTCCCTGCTTGGGGTCGCCATCGGCGTGGCGCTGGGTGGCATTGCACCGCTGCTGCTGGCCCCCCTGATTGAGGCGCGGCTGCCGATCCCGGCCGCCTTTGCGGTCTACCCCGGCCCCCTGCTTGAGGCCGCGGTCTATGGCTTGCTGACCGCACTTGCCTTTACGCTCTGGCCGTTGGCGCGCAGCGAGGACGTGCGCGCCGCAACCTTGTTCCGGGACGCATGGGATGGCGCACGACGCTGGCCCGCACCGAAATATCTGGTCATCATTGCGGCGCTGGTTGCGGTGCTTGTCGGGGTGGCGGGCTGGTTCAACGGGTCGTGGTGGCTGACGCTCTGGACACTGGGCGGGATCGCGGGCGCGCTGGTGCTGCTGGCGCTGGCGGCGGGCGCAATCCGCTTTGTGGCGCGCCGTGCCGCGCGCGCCGCACGGGGGCGTCCGCGCCTGCGATGGGCGCTTGCCGCGATCAGTGGCAATGGCGAAGGCGCGGGCGCCGTGGTGCTTTCGCTGGGTCTGGGCCTGTCCGTGCTCGCCGCCGTGGGCCAGATTGATGGCAACCTGCGCCGCGTGATCTCGGGCAATCTGCCCGACATCGCACCGTCCTACTTTTTCGTGGACATCCAGAAGGACCAGATGCCGGGCTACGCCAAACGGCTGGCCGACGATCCTGCGGTCAGCCGCGTTGACAGCGCGCCGATGTTGCGCGGTGTGATCACCCTGATCAACGGCAAACCGGCCCGCGAGGTGGCGGGCGATCACTGGGTGGTGCGCGGCGACCGGGGTGTGACCTATGCCGCCGCCCCGGACAAGGATGCCACGCTGACGGCGGGCGAATGGTGGCCCGCTGATTACGCCGGGCCGCCCCTGATCAGCTTTGCCACCGAAGAGGCCGAGGAAATGGGCCTTAACCTTGGCGATACCCTGACCGTGAACATTCTGGGCCGCGACATCACCGGCACCATCGCAAGCTTTCAGGAGGTGGATTTTTCCACTGCCGGCATCGGTTTCGTGCTGACGATGAACCCCGCCGCGCTGCAAGCGGCACCGCATAGTTTCATCTCGACGGTTTACGCAGAACCACAGGCCGAGGCCGCAATCCTGCGCGATCTGGCGGATGCCTATCCCAACATCACCGCAATCAGGGTGCGCGATGCCATTGACCGGGTCGCGGCGGTCCTTTCGGGGCTGGCGGCGGCCACATCTTACGGGGCGCTGGCCACATTGATCACGGGGTTTCTGGTCCTGATCGGGGCCGCCGCCGCCGGCGCAGAGGCACGCACCTACGAGGCTGCGGTCCTCAAGACGCTGGGTGCGTCGCGGCGGATGATCGCGACCAGCTTCATATTGCGCGCGGCATTGCTGGGACTGTTTGCAGGCGCAGTAGCACTGGTGGCGGGAATCCTTGGCGGCTGGGCAGTCAGCCATTATGTCATGGAAACCGACTTTACCGTCAACTGGGCGTCTGCGCTGCTCATCGTCATGGGCGGTGTCACGGCGACCGTGCTGGCGGGCCTTGGGTTTGCCATCCGCGCGCTCAATGCACGCCCCGCCCGTGTGCTGCGGGCGCGCGAATAGACGGCTGAAACCTGCAAAACACCTGCCGCCACCGGGTCGGCCATTTTTGGCGCATCCGGGGTTGACGCTGCGGAACCAATCCTGCGTGATGGATGTTTCTTTTGCACCAAGGGACCGGGTCAACACCGCGCCCTCACAGTCACAGGAGTAAGCAAATGCCAGTCTTCGTTAAAACCGGGTCTATCGTTCTTGCTGCGCTCACAGCCATCGCACTTCCCTTGCAATCAGCAAGCGCGCATCAGCAAAAGGTCGTCATGGCCGTGAGAAATGACGAACCAGTCCACGCAAACGTCACTGTCCCGGCGCGGCTTTACCCGCCCGCCGGCACCTGTCGGCTGTGGTATCCTGACCGGGACGCCACGCAACAGCCCGCGGTATCCAGTTGCAATGTCGTGATACCCGCCGGGGCCATCCTGATTTTGGGCTGATACCCCCCAACCCGGATCTGCGCCCACCCCGTTTTCAGACGGGGTGGGCGTTTTGTTATTCTGCGGCGTCCGCGTAGACTTCCATCGGCGGGCAGGTACAGATCAGATGTCGGTCGCCGTGCACATTGTCCACGCGGTTCACCGGCGGCCAGTATTTGTCCACCCGGAAGGCACCGGGCGGGAAACAGCCCTGTTCGCGGCTGTAGGGCCGGTCCCAGTCACCCACCAGATCCTCCACCGTATGCGGTGCATTCTTCAACGCGTTGTTCTCTCGAGGCATGTCACCATCTTCAATCGCGCGGATCTCCTCGCGGATGGCCAGCATTGCATCACAGAACCGGTCCAGTTCAGCCTTGGTTTCGCTTTCCGTAGGCTCCACCATCAGCGTGCCCGCCACAGGCCAGGACATCGTGGGCGCATGAAATCCTGCGTCGATCAACCGTTTGGCGATGTCTTCAACCGTGACATCGGCGCTTTGCTCGAACGGGCGCACGTCAAGAATGCACTCATGCGCAACCCGGCCGGTCGGCCCCTTGTACAGCACGTCGTAGGCGCCCTCCAACCGCTTGGCGATATAGTTGGCGTTCAGGATCGCGACCCGCGTCGCCTGCGTCAGCCCCTCACCGCCCATCATCAGGCAATAGGCCCACGAGATCGGCAACAGCGATGGCGACCCGAACGGCGCGGCAGACACCGGTCCCTGTTCGCCGCCTTGTGTGGGATGGCCGGGCAGATGCACGACCAGATGCTGTTTCACGCCAATCGGCCCCATGCCGGGACCGCCGCCGCCATGCGGGATGCAAAACGTCTTGTGCAGGTTCAGGTGGCTGACATCGCCCCCCAGATCGCCGGGACGCGACAGCCCGACCATGGCGTTCATATTGGCCCCGTCAATATAGACCTGACCGCCATGATCATGGGTGATCTGCGTCACCTCTGTCACCGTCTCCTCAAACACGCCGTGGGTCGACGGATAGGTGATCATGCACCCGGCAAGGTTTTCGGAATGGGCTTCCGCCTTGGCGCGGAAATCATCAAGATCGATGTCACCGTTCGACGCGCTCTTGATCACCACGACCTTCCAGCCGACCATCTGTGCGCTTGCAGGGTTGGTGCCATGCGCGCTCATCGGGATCAGACATATGTTGCGGTGGCCCTGACCTTGGGCGCGGTGATAGGCGGCAATCGTCAGCAACCCTGCATATTCCCCCTGCGCACCTGAATTCGGCTGCATCGAAATCGCATCATAGCCGGTGATATCACACAGCTTGGACGACAGATCATTGATCAACTCGCTGTACCCCAGCGCCTGATCCGCAGGCACAAACGGATGCATCAGCGAAAACTCACGCCAACTGACCGGCATCATCTCGGCGGCTGAATTCAGCTTCATCGTGCACGACCCCAGCGGGATCATCGCGCGGTCCAGCGCCAGATCGCGGTCCGCCAGACGCCGCATATAGCGCATCATCTCCGTTTCCGCCCGGTTCATGTGGAAAATCGGATGGGTCAGGTATTTCGACGTCCGCTGCATGGCGTCCGGCACGCGGTATTCCGGCGTAAAGTCATCGTCCGCGTGCCGCAGCCCAAACGCGCGCCAGACCGCCTCGATTGTGGCAGGGCGCGACCGTTCGTCCATGGTGATCCCGACACGGGTTTCGCCGACGCGGCGCAGGTTGATACCCTCATCGACCGCGGATTTCATCACCGCCGCCTGAAGCGGGCCGACGTCCACGGTGATGGTGTCAAAGAACGCCTGCGGATCAACCTTGAACCCCGCACTCTCAAGCCCTTTGGCCAGACGCACGGCCTTGCGGTGGATGCGCTGCGCAATGGCCTTGAGCCCCTCAGGACCATGGAACACGGCATACATCGACGCCATGACCGCCAGCAGCGCCTGTGCTGTACACACGTTCGATGTCGCCTTTTCGCGGCGGATATGCTGTTCGCGGGTTTGCAGCGAAAGCCGGTAGGCACGGTTGCCATGCGCGTCGATCGACACGCCCACAATCCGGCCCGGCATCGAACGCTTCATCGCATCCTTACAGGCCATATAGGCCGCATGTGGGCCGCCGTATCCTTCGGGCACGCCAAAACGCTGGGTACTGCCCACGGCAATATCCGCGCCCATCTCGCCCGGCTCTTTCAACAGGGTCAGCGCCAGCGGATCCGCGGAAATGATCCCGATGGCCTTGTTTTCATGCAGCGATGCGATGTGTTTGGTAAAGTCGCGGACATGGCCGTACGTGCCCGGATACTGAAAGATCGCGCCAAATACGGCTGACGCGTCCATCTTGTCGGGATCGCCAATGATCACCTCGATGCCCAACGGCGCCGCGCGTGTCTGCATCACCGCAATGTTCTGCGGATGACAATCGCGGTCCACAAAGAACGCCATGGACTTGGACTTTGCGACCCGCATGGCCATCGTCATCGCCTCGGCACAGGCCGTCGCCTCGTCCAGCAGGGACGCGTTGGCAATCTCCAGCCCGGTCAGGTCGCTGACCATCGTCTGAAAGTTCAACAGCGCCTCAAGACGCCCTTGGCTGATCTCGGGCTGATAGGGCGTATAGGCGGTGTACCACGCCGGATTTTCCAGAATATTGCGCTGGATCGCGGGCGGCGTGACGGTGCCATGATACCCCTGCCCGATCAGGCTGGTCAGCACCTTGTTCTTCCCGGCGGTGATGCGCATATGCTCCAGCACTTCACGCTCGGACATTGCCTTGCCAAAATCCAGCGGTTCCTTGGCGCGGATCGCCTGTGGCAGCGTGTCGTCAATCAGCGCGGCAAGGCTTTGCGCACCCACCACCTTCAGCATGTCGGACATTTCAGCGGGGGAAGGCCCGATGTGGCGCCTGTTGGCAAAATCATACGGCAAATATTCGGTCGGCTTGAAAGACATCGTCCCTTACCCCTGCATAACTGTACGTGAATGGTCCCCGCCGGAATGTCCGGCGGGTCGCGTTGGCGGTTATCCGATAAACTTCAGATAGGCGGCTTCGTCCATGAATTCGTCCATCTGGGACGGATCGCTGGCCTTCAGCTTGAAAAACCACGCCTCGCCTTGCGGATCGTCGTTCACTATGCTGGGATTGTCCGACAACGTGTCGTTCACTTCGGTAATCTCACCGTCAATGGGCGCCAGAATGTCCGACGCGGCCTTGACGCTTTCGATCACGACAACCTCGTCGTCCTTGCTCACGACCGTGCCCACATCGGGCAACTCGACAAACACAACATCGCCCAACTGCTCGGCGGCATGAGTGGTGATGCCCACCACAATCTCGTCGCCCTCGACACGCAGCCACTCATGTTCTTCGGTAAATTTCATGTCCGGTTCTCTCCTGTCTGGATCATCTTTTGAAGTTTGCGGCAACAAACGGCAGTTTGGCAACGACAAGTGGCATCCGCTTGCCACGCACTTCACCCCACAACGGCGTGCCTGCGTCTGTCAGGGCGGTTTCGACATAGCCCATGGCAATGGGTGCGCCCACGGTCGGACCAAAACCACCGGACGTCACGACACCCACCTGCGTGCCACCCTCGGCGGCATCGAACAGCAAAACACCTTCTCGCATCGGCGCACGGCCTTCGGGCTGAAGCCCCACACGCTTGCGTGCCACACCCGTTTCCAGCCCGCCCATCACGGCACCGGCACCCGGAAATCCGCCGCCACGCGCGCCGCCGCGCCGACGGATCTTCTGGATCGCCCAGCTCAACCCGCCTTCAACCGGGTTGGTCTGGGCATCAATATCATGCCCATAAAGACACAGCCCCGCCTCCAGCCGCAGCGAATCGCGCGCGCCCAGTCCAATAAGTGCGACGCCGTCCTGCGCCAACAGCGCCCGCGTCAGCGCCTCCGCATCGGCATTGGCGACCGAAATCTCATATCCGTCTTCGCCGGTATAGCCTGACCGCGACGCCCAGACGGCAATACCGTCCAGCGTCAGGTCACGCACATCCATGAACCGCATCTGTGCCGCCGCCGGATCAAGCGCTGCGACAGCGGCCTCTGCGCCCGGTCCCTGCACCGCGATCAGCGCGCGATCTTCCAGCGGCGTGACCGTGATGCCCGGCTCAAGAGCGGCGCGCATCCGTGCAATATCCGCCTCCTTGCAAGCCGCATTGACCACCACCAGCAGATCATCACCGCGCCGCGCGAACATCAGATCGTCCTCGATCCCGCCGGTGTCATTGGTGAACAGACCGTAGCGTTGGCGACCGCCTTCCAGCCCCATCACATCCATCGGCACCAGCGCCTCGAATGTCACCGCAACCGCGTCCCATGACGGACCAGACAGCAACACCTGCCCCATGTGGCTGACATCGAACAGACCCGCCGCCTCGCGGGTGTGCTGATGCTCCTTCATCACGCCCATTGGGTATTGCACCGGCATTTCATAGCCGGCGAATGGCACCATTTTGGCGCCCTGCGCCACGTGCAAATCATAAAGCGGTGTGCGTCTTAGTTCAGTCATCCGGCCTCCATCCCTGATATCCACCGGGGCCTGAACGGCACAATCCGGCACCAGCGCGCCGCGTCATGCGGTGCGTGGGTGCCCCATCTGTCCTTTCGCCTGAGATCGTTATCCCTTCGGCGGACGCACATGCGCCTCTCTCCAGAGTTTTGACTACCGTCACGGTCCTTTGGGCCTGAGAGTTTCCGGGGCGGTTGCTCCTTCGGCACCGGCTTGCGCCGATTCTCCCGTGACGAATGGCCATAGCTATGACGGTGCGCCCGCTGACGTCAAGCTTGCTTGTGTACGCCCGCATACAATGATTTGCTGCCCCTGACTTCCTTCGACGAACAGGACACCACAATGACGCCCTATTTCTTTGGCTACGGCAGCCTTGTGAACCGCAGCACCCACGCCTACCCGGATTCGCGGCCCGCACAATTGACCGGCTGGCGGCGCGCCTGGGTGCGGACCGGCGGACGCGATGTGGTGTTCCTCAGCGTGGTGCGTGACGACGCCTGCACCATCGACGGGCTGATCGCGGCCGTGCCCGGCGCCGACTGGGCCGCCCTTGATGCGCGCGAACATGGCTATGCACGGCTCAGCTCGGGCGGCTCCGTGACCCATGACCTGATCCCCTCGCCCGACGTGGCGCATTACGCCGTCCCGCCAGAGCATCACCAGCGCGACGGCGATCATGTGATCCTGCTCAGCTATCTTGATGTCGTGGTACAGGGTTTCGCACGGGTGTTCGGCACCGTTGGCGTGGCGCGGTTCTTTGAGACCACCCAAGGCTGGACCACACCCGTTCTGGATGACCGCACCAGCCCGCAATACCCGCGCCACCAATCGCTGAGCACCGATGAGACGGCACTGGTGGACCAACACCTGCACGCGCAAGGCGCCAGGATCATCCGCGCCGCCGCCCCCTGATCCGCAGGATCAGCTGCGCCCCCTGACCCGCAGGATCAGCCGCGCGCCTTGACCACCCGCAGCAGCGGCATCACATGCGCCATTTCCGGCCCGTGTTCCTGCCCCGTCAACGCCAGCCGCAATGGCCGGAACAGCCCGCGACCCTTGCGCCCCGTGGCATCCTTGACCGCTGCGGTCCAGGTGCTCCAGGTCTGATCGTCAAACGCCCCTTCGGGCAACAGCGTCATCGCCTGCGCCACAAACGCGGTGTCCTCGTCCTCGATCACCGGATCGGCACCATCGCGGAACATCTCCCACCACGGCTTCAGATCGTTCATCGTTTCGATATTGTCGCGCGTCACCGTCCAGAACCGCTCTGCCTGCGCATCCGGCACCCCCAGCGCCTCAATATGCTTTGCCACCGCCGCCAGCGGCAATTGCTGAAGATAATGCCCCGTCAGCGGAAACAGATCGGCCACGTCAAATTTCGTCGGCGCAGAGCCAAAATGGTCAATGTCGAAACCCTCGATCAGCGCGGCCATGTCAGTGCGCAATTCAACCGGATCGGATGATCCCAGCCGCGCCATCAGGCTCAGCAACGCAAAGGGTTGGATGCCCTGCGCGCGCAGATCGCGCAACGCCAACGTCCCAAGCCGCTTGCTCAGCGCCTCACCCTGCGGGCCGGTCAGCAGGCTGTGATGTGAAAATTGCGGCAATGTCCCGCCCAGCGCCTGCATGATCTGGATCTGCGTCGCGGTGTTGGTCACATGATCAGAGCCACGCACAACGCTGGTCACGCCCATTTCGGTGTCATCCACCACGCTTGCAAGCGTATACAGGATCTGCCCGTCACCCCGGATCAACACCGGATCGCTGACGCTGGCCGCATCAATTGAGATGTCGCCAAGGATGCCGTCGTTCCATTCAATCCGCTGCTGGTCCAGCTTGAACCGCCACACACCGGCACCACGTTCCGCGCGCAACGCATCCTTTTCCGCCTCCGTCAGCTTTAGGGCGGCCCGGTCATAAACCGGCGGGTTGCCCATGTTAAGCTGCTTCTTGCGCTTCAGATCCAACTCCGTCGGCGTCTCGAAAGCCTCGTAAAACCGGCCCATCCCGCGCAGCGTTTCCGCAGCGGCCTGGTATTGCTCCAACCGCTCTGACTGGCGCTCAACCCGGTCCCAATGCAGACCCAGCCAGGTCAGGTCTTCCTTGATGCCGTCAACGTATTCTTCCTTGCTGCGGTCCGGGTCGGTATCGTCGATGCGCAGAATGAACGTCCCCCCCGCCTTGCGCGCAATGAGATAGTTCATCAGCGCGGTACGCAGGTTTCCGACGTGAATGTATCCCGTGGGCGACGGGGCGAAACGGGTGATGGTGGTGCTGGACATCTGGAATTCTCCTGTTGCGCGCGGGCTTGTCACATGGCGCAGGTTTTGTCCAGTTATCCCAGGGCCCGCGCGCCGCCATGCACGCACAGTCACGGTCGGCTTTTGCACCCTGACCGATACCCGAAATCCCGCGCCGCCTTAACCGCAGACACGCGCCGCTCGCGCAATCGCGGCGGCGGCAGCGGCATGAAACCCGCCCCCACCGCTTTCGCTCAACTGTCCCGTAAATCCAACGCCTTGTCGATTGCGCGCAACAGATCTAAACGCCGGACGGGCTTCATCAGCCGGATGTCATCCGCCCGAAGCCCATTGCCGTGGACTGTCGCCTCGCGGGCATAACCGGACATAAACACCACCGGAAGATCAGGCCGAATGGCTCTCACCACTTGCGCCAGCGTTGTACCCTGTAATTCTCCCGGCATCACGATATCGGTCAACAGCAGGTCAATGTCGGGCACCCGCTCAAAGGTGGCCAGCCCTTCATCCCCCGACATCGCACAAAGCACATGATACCCGGCGTTCAACAGCGCGGTCTTTATGGTCGCCAGAACGTCGGCATTGTCCTCGACCAGCAGAATTGTCGCATGCGCGTGGCGGTTGATCATCTGTGGTTCGGTCTGTGCCACATGCGTGTTCAGCGCGTCACCCTTCGCTGCCGGAAAATAAAGCTTGAACGTCGTGCCAACCCCAACCTCTGAATAGACCCGGACCGTCCCGCCGGACTGGCGCATGAACCCTTCCAGCATGGCAAGCCCAAGGCCCGACCCTGAGCCCACCGGTTTCGTGGTGAAAAACGGCTCGAATATCCGTCTCAGGTTCGCGGACGAAATCCCTTCGCCGGTATCGGTCACCGCCAACATGACATAGCGCCCAGGTTCAATATCCTCGCCACGCAGTTGCACATATTCGTCGTCTACCCGGACATTTGCCGTCTCGACAGTCAATTTTCCGCCGTCCGGCATCGCATCCCGCGCGTTGAGGATCAAATTCAAAAACGCGCTCTCGGCTGAACTTGCGTCGACCTCGGTTGGCCAAAGCCCCCCCAACAGCGATGTTTCCAATTCGATTTTCGCCGACAATGTGCGCCCGATCCAGACGTTCAGATTGCGGATAAGCTGATTGAGATCCACGACCGTCGGCGCAAGCGGCGCCTTGCGCGCAAAGCTCAGCATGTTTCGGGTCAACTCCGCCCCGCGCAAGGTTGCATCGATGCCGTTCTGGATCAGTTCCTTGTGGTCCGCATCCGTCAGTTCGTCGTTCAACAACTCAAGATTGCCAAGGATCACCGCCAGCAGATTGTTAAAGTCATGCGCAACGCCGCCCGTCAATTTGCCGATCGCATCCATTTTCTGCGCCTGAAACAGCTTTTCCTGCGCCAGCCGCGTCTCTGACACTTCCTGAGAAATGATCTGACAATATTTTGCAGTTTGTCCCGGACTGGCCGCTTGCGAGAATATCTTTCTCAGATAACGGGTATCGCCGTTGGGCAAGCAGTACCGCAGTTCACAAACCAGGGATTCGCCCTGCATAACGCGCCGTCTGAGATCAAACGCGGCGTCACGATCCTCTTCGTGAATCAATGTCTCTATCAATTTGGCGCTTGTACTCAGCCCGTGAAAAAACGCCACAGTCTGGCCATGCATTTCGGCATACGCCGCGTCACATTCCACAAAATGACCGGTCTCCATGTCCATCAATGCGTGGCCCAGATTGGCAAGCCTTGTCGATTCAGTATTGCGCAACTCAGACCTGATCAATTCGTGGTTGCGCTCATTCAGCTTTTCGATGCCGCTCAGGAA
>JAGXHC010000209.1 GCA_024636405.1 Sulfitobacter sp.
GGATAGCTGCCCATGGCCCTCGTCGATCATCTTAGCCTCGGTGTCGACACCGAGGCATATGAAAGCTGCAAAATGAGGCCTGACATATGACCGCACCTAAAATTGGCGTCCGGGTTCTTAACCGGATGACTGAACTTGGTCGGTTGAACTTCCAACGCACCGCCTGAAATCCGTCTCGGGTAGGGCGCGTTCCGCGCTCAAGTTGATCTGTGCAACACGGCCCCACTTCATCACGAATTATTCGGGTTAGCTCTGCCCGAAGGCTTTGTTGATGCCGTCGGGAGGCGGCATCCACGCAATCAGCAAAGCCGCTTGATCGGAGCAGTCTGGTAAATCTAAATAAAGCGCGCGTTTTCCAACCAGTACAACGACAAATTCGTTGGCCCTTGTGGTTTGTATTCCGCCCCCAGTGGCATTGAATATCCAAGCTCATTGATCAGGTGAAAGATGTGGTCAAAGTTAACCTCACCATGATCAGGCGCGCCCCGATCGGGGACACTTGCAAACTGGATATGGCCGATGTGGTCTTTCAGCTGCGCCAGCTTATGGGTCAGATCGCCCTCCATGAGCTGCACATGATAGCAATCAAACATCAGCTTTAGGTTCGGAGCGCCCACTTCGGCAATGATAGCCGTGGCCTGATGTGTTGTTTGCAGGAAGTATCCGGGCGCGTCGTAGCGATTGAGCGGTTCGATCAGGACAGAAATACCCTTGGCCGCAGCGAGAGCACAGGCGTATTGCAGATTGTCGACAAAGATTTTATGCGCTTCAGCGCCGGTTGCGAAGCCTGCCATAACATGGACGTTGCGCGCACCGATGGCGTCACCGTAGGCCACCGCCTGATCAATTGCAGCGCGGGCCTCTGTGATACGGTCCGGCAATGCAGACAAGCCGTTGTCACCCGCAGCAACATCACCCCGCGATGTGTTTAACCCCAGCATCGGCAGCTTAGTCTCTATCAAGGCGGCTTTGACCCGCGCGGAATCAAAATCATAGGGCCAATGGCACTCAACAGCGTCAAATCCAGCCGATTTTGCAGCTCGAATGGCGTCAGGCAGCGCCAGTTCTCTCCACAGAAAACCCAAGTTCGCGGAAAACTGCATCAGTCGTCCCATTCAACATTAAAATGTGTAACAAGATCGCGCACCTGCGCCTCATTCAGCATGCGTGCAGGGATGCCACGCATCAGCATGGCAAGGCGCGCGGTGTCTTCAAGTTCTTCAATGGCATTGCACGCGGCCTCCACGTCCTTGCCCGCCACAACCGGTCCGTGATTTGCCAGCATCACCGCAGACCGCTTTCCCGCGAGCCCGCGCACGGCCTCCCCCATTGCGGAATCGCCGGGTCGAAAAAACGGCAACAGCTTCACCCGCCCGAGTTTCATGATCGCATAGGGCGTCACGGGCGGCAGAAAGTTATCGGCGTCCACATCCGGCATCATCGACCACGCGACCGAATGGCACGAATGTAGATGTACAACCGCCCCAGCCGTGCTGCGGGTGTCGTAAAACGCGGCGTGCAGGGGCATTTCCTTTGTGGGCGGATCGCCTCCGATCAGCGCCCCTTTGGCATCGAAATGCGACAGGCGGGCAGGGTCGAGCCTGCCAAAACTGGTGCCTGTGGGCGAGACAAGAAGCTCGCCGTCCTCGGTGCGCGCAGAAATATTGCCCGTGCTGCCGCCCGTCAGGCCGCGATCAAACATTGATTTTGCTAAAAGGCATATCTGTTCGCGCAGGGCAGTGCTCATGTCGTTGTTCCACCCAGAATTGCGGCTGCTTTCTCAAAGTAGTCGACACTTCCAAAGTTGCCCGACTTCAACGCCAACACAAGCCCGTCGCGTGCCCGCAGCGCAGGTACACCCGGATCAATCTCTGGCCCGATTTCAAGCTGCGTAAGTGACAACCCTTCAACCACGGCACCAGAGGTTTCTCCGCCAGCAGTCAGCAACTTTCCTACCCCCGTTTCGGTACATATCCGTGCAACGTCAGCAAAGAATTGCTCGAATTTTTCGGCACTCTGGTCGCGACCATATTTGACTTGGGCAGCGCCAACCGCGTCTGGATCGGCAGAGCTATATACCAGCGGCAATCCTTCCGCGCTCAGCACCCAATCTGCAGCAGTTTGCGCGGTGATTTGCCCGCCAAACAACATATCTGCGTTCACTTCCATAGACGGGTGTGATGTTTTGTGATGCGCGATCTGGCCGCGTGTCGCGATGGAGCATGACCCTGAGAGAACGACACATTTCCCGTGCTCGCCTGTCCACGCCGCGCTGTCTTGTGCGGCAATGCCGAAGTTTGCAGGTAATCCGAGTGCGGCACCCGATCCGCCTGTTACCAGCTTGAGCCCCTTGGCCGCCGCACCAATCTGCATCAGGTCGGCGTCCTGCAAGGCATCAACGACGATAAGCCGTCTGCCTGCCGCAGCTTCGCTCTCAAGGCGGGCGCGAATGGCCTGGGCGCCTGACAACACGGTGGTCGCGTCCACATGGCCCACGGGCCCTTTTGATTGCGCGGCCAGAACGCGTCTGATGTCAGGGTCCGTCATTGGCGTGAGCGGGTGGTTCTGCATACCACTTTCGCTCAATAAAGCGTCTTTCACAAACAGATGACCCTGATAGATGGACCGACCTGTACCGGGAAATGCGGGGCACACGATGACGCTGCGCGCTTCCAAAGCGTCGGCCAAAGCCTCGGCAACAGGGCCAATGTTACCCTGTGCCGTGCTGTCGAAGGTTGAACAATATTTGAAATAGATCTGCGCGCAGCCCTGTGCCAGCAACCAGTCAAGAGCCTTGAGCGATTGCGCAATGGCATCTGCCGCAGGAATGGACCGCGTTTTCAGTGACACAACACCGGCTTGTATCTCTGTATCCGCAGCGCCATCCGGTACACCACTGTATTGCACCGTGCGCATGCCGACCTTGGCCAGCGTATTAGCCAGATCGCTGGAGCCAGTAAAATCGTCCCCAATGCAACCCAGCAACATCAGCTATCCCCCGGCAGGGTTACGCCACCGGCGCGGGCGAAGTATTTGGCGATCGCGGCGTCGTCTTCATCGCCCAATCCCGCCTCGGATGCCGCGCGGAACTGCGCCAGCGCGTTGGAGGATATCGGGACGGGCAGGGAGGAGGATGCTGCGATGTCTGCCACGATGCCGAGGTCTTTGAGCCAGATGTCTACTTTTGAACGGGGGGTGTAATCGGCGTCTACAACATGGGGACCGCGGTTTTCGAACATCCACGAAGTGCCAGCAGAGACAGAGACGACCTGCATCACCTGCGCAGGCGTCAACCCTTGGGACGCGCCAAACGCCATCGCCTCGCCCATGGCGGCGATATGAACACCTGCGAGCAGCTGGTTTACTGCTTTCATGGCCGAACCTGGTCCTGCATGGTCGCCTAATCGGTGCACGGTCTCGGCCATCGCTTCCAGCGCTGGATCAGCGGCTGTAAATGCGGCAGCACTGCCCGCCGCCATCATCGAGAGCTGCCCGGCGGCGGCTTTGATTGCTCCGCCAGAGATAGGTGCATCAAGGTAGAGCAAACCCATGTCTGCCGCCTGCGCCTCCATCTCCGCTGCAAAACTGGGCGAGACGGTTGCGCAAGAGATGATCACGCCGCCCGAACGCAAACGCTTGGCCACCCCCTGTTCGCCGAAGAGGACCGCGCGCGTCTGGTCAGCATTAAGCACCGCACTGACAACTGCGTCGGCCTGCGGCGTGCCATCCCCGAACGTGGCGCCGCCCTGCGCCACCAGCATATCGATCCGCGTCGCCGCAGGATCAAAGCCGCGGACGCTGTGTCCCGCCTTAACAAGGCTGACCGCCATTCCAAGACCCATCGAGCCGAGGCCTACAAAATCAATCAACATAGTCTATTCTCCAAATACCCATTCGACAGGCCAAAGTGTAATGGCAGGAACATATGTGATGACCATAAGCGCAGCAAACACAGTCAGAACGAACCACACCAGCTGGGGAATGATCTTTTCCACTTTTAGGTTTGCCACAGCACAAGCGGCAAATAGGTTCACCCCCAGCGGCGGGGTGATCATCCCCAATGCGAGGTTCACCACGATGATCAAGCCGAAATGCACCGGATCAACACCATAGCTCAGAGCGATGGGTGTCAGGATCGGGGCCAGTACGAGAATCGCTGCCGACGTCTCGATGAACATACCGACGATGAGCAGCAGGAAGTTCACAGCCAGCAAGAATGCGATTCGGCTGTCGAAGATGTCTTTGAACCATGCGGCGATCTCATTGGGGAGGCCCGAGCGAGTGATCAGGAAGGAAAACAGCGATGCCGCAGAAATGATAATCATTATCGCAGAGGTTGAGATGATCGTGTTCTTGAGGATTTCCGGCAGGTCGCTGAACTTCAGTTCTTTATAAAGGACCATTCCGACGATCAAAGCGGCGGCAACGGCGGCGGCGCTGGCCTCGGTCGGGGTGAAAATACCTGAGTAGATTCCGCCAAGAATGACAACAGGCACCATCAGCGCGGGCAACGCCGACTTGAGCGCCGCAGAGGGGGAGGCGCGGTCCATGCCGTCTTCCATGCCAATGCCGCGCAACCGGCAGATCACAAGCACGAGCGCCATAAGGGATACCGCAACAACCAGGCCGGGGCCGAGGCCCGCCACGAACAACTTCCCGATAGAGGTGTCAGTGGAGACGCCGTAGAGGATGAGTGGAATAGATGGCGGGATCAGCACACCCAGCTCAGCGGAGGAAGCCTGAATGGAAGCCGCAAGTGGTTTGGGATAATGATGCTTGACCATTGCCGGAATAAGGATCGCACCAATGGCGAACGTCGTCGCGACCGAAGAGCCGGAGACAGAGGCAAACAGCATACAGGTTAGCACGCAGGTGCAGGCGAGCCCGCCCTGAATACCACCCACCAGCGATTTGGCCAGCTCAACCAGACGATGTGAGATGCCACCCGCAGACATGAGATTACCGGCAAGGATAAACAGCGGGATCGCCATGAGCGGGAAGCTGTCGATGCCGGTAAACATGCGTTGTGCCACCAGTAGCAATGGCAGGTTCCCCTGCGCCTCGATGCCGATGACAGAGGCAAGACCGATCGCAACTGCAATGGGCACGCCAAGGATAAAGAGAATTGCAAGCGATAGGCCGAGGGCGCTGTTCATTATGTGTCCTCCGCATTGCGCGCGATCAGCCAGTCACCTTGAACTGCGCGCACCATGGAGGCGACAACAGCGATCAGGATAAACGCTGAGCCTACAGGCAAGGCTCCGTAGACCCAAGCAATGGATATCTCAAGTGCGGACAGGCTTTGTGGAATTACCCGCAGCGTCATCAGATAGCCTTGCCACAGCAGAACCGAGAAAAAGATCAAAGAGCCGAGATTGGCAAACAGAAAAACGCCGATGCCGAGTCGCGGGGGCAGCGCGTTCTGGATCACATCAACTGAAATCATGGCACCGTGCCGAAACGCAACAGCGACCCCCAGAAATACTGACCAGATCATCGAAGAGCGGGTGATGACCTCCGACCACGTTGACGGCGCACCAAAGGCAAAGCGGGTTATGACTTGATAAAGCGCCAAAGCGGCCGCAAGGACCAGAAAAGCGATGGACAGGCGTTGTGCCAAGCCGGTCGTGAAGTTTTCAAGACGCAGGAAATAGCGCATGGCACGACCTCATGTGTGGGGAGCAGGAGAATGGCGGGGGGGCAGGCGCGACATCATCCGCGCCTGCCGATGGTGCGATTACTCGACTGCCTGAATGCGCTCGACCATCTCGGGGCCGTACTGATCCGTATAGATCGCATAGGACGCCTGTGCCAATTCGGCAAACGGTGCTTTGTCGATGTCGGTGACGACTTCCATGCCGTTCTCGATCAGCAACGCAACGCCGATTTCTTCCAGACGGTTTACTTCGGCACGTGTAGCCGCAGCGGAGGCTTTGGCCGCTTCCATGAACCAACCGCGCTGCTCATCGCTCAGACCGTCCAGCAGAATGGGCGAGCCCAGAACAACAGCTGGCGAATAGACGTGACCGGTAAGCGAGACATGGCCCTGTACTTCCCAGAACTTGGAGGCGGTGATCACGGTGACAGGGTTTTCCTGACCGTCAACCACACCTTGCTGCAACGCGGTGAACAGCTCGGGGAAGGCCATCGGCGTGGGCGCAGCACCCATCCTTGAGAAGGCTTCCATGTGGACTTTGTTTTCCATCGTGCGCAGCTTCAACCCCTCCAGATCGGCAGGTGTGCGCACGGGGCGCTGGGAGTTGGTCACATGGCGAAAGCCGTTCTCGGACCATGCCAGACCGACGAGTTGGTTCTCGTTGATCTTGCCCAACAATTCCTGACCGATATCGCCGTCCAGCACGTTGCGCGCATGGTCGTAGTCGCGAAACAGAAACGGCAGGTCGAGGGCAAAGACTTCTGGTACGAAGTTGCCAAGCGGACCAGTGGATGTGATCACCACATCCATGGAGCCGATTTGCAGACCCTCGATCATGTCACGCTCGCCGCCCAATTGACCTGCGGGTGCTTGTGAGCCAGTGAATTCGCCACCGGAAAGCTCGGTCAATGTGTCGATGAACGCCTGCGCGCCGATGCCATAGTGTGAGGCTTCGGACGTGGCGTGGCCGACAACGATGTTGCGCTCAGCGTAGGCCGTGGTTCCGGCCAACATGGCAATCGCGCTCGCAAAGACGAAGGTAGTATGTTTCATTTTGGTTCCTCCCAAGGTGATGTATTGTCTTTTTTGCCCCGAGCTGTTGCACGGGATTTGTGCCTGTAATCAGACACTGTACAGGGCTGATTGGCCCATCTCGTCCTCCAGATAGACCGTGATGATCTCTCCGAATGTGTTTTCGGCACGAAAGCCCAGTGACAGGGCGCGTGCGGTGTCAAAATCGCGGGGCCAGCCCGAAACGATATTTGCCACGGCTGGGTCGGGCACACGGCGGATCAACGCCACAGCGGCGTCGCC
>JAGXHC010000210.1 GCA_024636405.1 Sulfitobacter sp.
CGCCTATGCACAGGAAAAGCTGCAACCACGCATCATCGAAGCCTACGCAAATGAGGAAACAGACGCGGGCATCTTCAAGGAAATGGGTGACATGGGCCTGCTCGGCGTCACCGTGCCCGAGGAATATGGCGGGCTGGGGGGCAGTTATGTTTCCTACGGTCTGGTCGCGCGGGAAGTGGAACGTGTGGACAGCGGTTATCGGTCCATGATGTCGGTGCAGTCCAGTCTGGTGATGTACCCGATTTATGCCTACGGCTCCGAAGAACAGCGTAAGAAATTCCTGCCCAAACTTAGCTCGGGTGAGTGGATTGGTTGTTTTGGCCTGACAGAGCCTGACGCGGGCTCCGACCCTGCGGGCATGAAGACCCGCGCGGTCAAGACTGCGAATGGCTACAAGATCACCGGATCGAAAATGTGGATCTCCAACGCGCCGATTGCGGACGTGTTTGTGGTCTGGGCCAAATCCGACGAACACGGCGGCAAGATCCGCGGTTTCATCCTTGAAAAGGGCATGGCGGGCCTCAGCGCGCCGAAGATCGGCAACAAGCTGTCCCTGCGCGCCTCCATCACCGGCGAGATCGTGATGAAGGATGTCGAAGTGGGCGACGACGCGCTGTTGCCGCATGTGCAGGGACTGAAAGGGCCGTTTGGCTGTCTCAACCGTGCGCGCTATGGCATCAGCTGGGGCGCGCTGGGCGCTGCTGAATTCTGCTGGCACGCGGCCCGCCAGTACGGGCTGGACCGCAAGCAATTCAACAAACCGCTGGCGCAAACGCAATTGTTCCAGAAGAAACTGGCGGACATGCAGACAGAGATCACACTGGGCCTGCAGGGCTCACTTCAGGTGGGCCGATTGATGGATGCCGCCAATGCGGCGCCCGAAATGATCAGCCTGGTGAAACGCAACAACTGTGGCAAGGCGCTGGATATCGCCCGGATGAGCCGCGACATGCACGGCGGCAACGGCATTTCGGGTGAATTTCAGGTGATCCGCCACATGATGAACCTTGAAACCGTGAACACCTATGAAGGCACCCATGACGTGCACGCGCTTATTCTGGGTCGTGCTCAGACCGGCCTGCAGGCGTTCTTCTAAGGCCGGACCGCAATATTTTCGGCCAGAAGCCAGCGCATCTGCATTTCTTCTGGCTGAAAATATCCTCGCCGAAGGCACTTTTTCTTTGCACCAAGGGGTTCTATGGACCGCGTCGCAATCGTTCATGAAAACTTCCTCCGTCGCGTCGCGGCGGAGGATTTTCCCGCGCCCATCCAGGCGTCCGCATCGCTGGATAACGCCGATCTGCTGCGCCTTTACCACGCGCAAGTGCTCAGCCGCGCGCTCGACCTGCAAAGCCGGGTGATGCAAAAGGCCGGGCAGGGGTTCTATACCATCGGATCCAGCGGTCACGAAGGCATGGCGGCTGTTGCCCATGCGCTGCGGCCCGATGATATCGCCTTCCTGCACTACCGCGACGCGGCCTTTCAGATTGCGCGCGCGGATCAGGTCGAGGGTCAGGATATGCTGCGCGACATGCTGCTCAGCTTTGCATGCTCAGCGCAGGACCCGATCAGCGGCGGACGCCACAAAGTGCTGGGCAGCCTGCCACTGATGATCCCGCCGCAGACCTCAACCATTGCATCGCATCTGCCAAAGGCTGTGGGTGCCGCGCACAGCATCGGTCTGGCGCGCCGCAACCGGCCTGAACACGCGATGCTGCCCCGTGATGCCATCGCGATGTGCAGCTTTGGTGACGCCTCGGCCAACCATTCCACAGCACAGGGCGCGATCAATGCCGCCTGCTGGACCTGTGTGCAGGGCGTGCCATTGCCGCTGCTTTTCGTCTGCGAGGACAACGGCATCGGCATTTCCACAAAAACCCCCACCGGCTGGATCAAGGCGTCCATGTCGGCGCGTCCCGGACTGCGGTATTTTGAGGGCGACGGGCTTGATCTTTTCGCCGCATTCGCGGCTGCAAAGGCCGCTGCGGACTGGGTTCGCACGCACCGCAAGCCTGCGTTTCTGCATCTGCGCACCGTGCGGCTCTATGGTCATGCCGGCGCGGATGTCGCAACGTCCTATTTGCCGCGCGCCGAAGTGGAGGCGGAGGAAGCCAATGATCCGCTGCTGCATTCCGCCCGTCTGCTGGTTCAAAGCGGCGCCGCAACAGCGCCAGAGGCGCGCGCAATCTATGAACGCACGTTAGACAAAGTCGCCGCCGTAGCCGCGGATGTGGTCAAACGCCCGCGTCTGAAAACCGCCGCCGATGTTATGGCAAGCCTGATACCGCCGCCGCGCAGATGCGCCCCCGGCAACGGTCCGGACCCTGACGCGCGCGCAGCGATATTCGGCAGCGATATGGGCCAGATGGACGCGCCCCAGCCGATGTCGCGCCTGATCAACTGGGCGCTGCACGACTTGATGCTTGCCCATCCCGAAACCCTGCTGATGGGCGAGGACGTGGGCCGCAAAGGTGGCGTTTACGGGGTGACGCAGAAACTGCACGCCCGGTTTGGCCCGGCGCGGGTGATCGACACGCTGCTTGATGAACAAAGCATCCTTGGCCTTGCCATCGGCATGGCCCACAACGGTTTCATCCCGATGCCGGAAATCCAATTTTTGGCATATCTGCACAACGCCGAAGACCAGCTGCGCGGCGAGGCGGCGACGCTGCCGTTCTTTTCCAACGGCCAGTGGAGCAATCCGATGGTGCTGCGCATCGCCGGTCTGGGGTATCAAAAGGGCTTCGGCGGACACTTCCACAATGACAATTCGCTGGCAGTTTTGCGCGACATTCCGGGGCTGATCATCGCCTGTCCCTCCAGCGGTGACGACGCCGCGATGATGCTGCGCGAGGCGCACCGTCTGGCACGAGAGGAACAGCGGGTGGTCGTCTTCGTCGAACCGATCGCGCTTTATCCGATGCGCGACCTGCTGGCAGAAGGCGATGGTGGCTGGATGCAGACCTATCCCGCGCCGGACCGGCGTATCGGTCTGGACGACGTGGGCGTGCACGGCGATGGCACCGATCTGGCAATCGTGACCTATGGCAATGGGCATTACCTCAGCCGTCAGGCGCAGGCGGATCTGGCGCAGGACGGTGTGAATGCGCGGGTGATTGACCTGCGCTGGCTGGCGCCGCTGCCAACCGATGCGCTGATCGCTGCCATCGCGGATCGCCCGGTGCTGATCGTGGACGAATGCCGCCGCACCGGCGGGCAGGCCGAAGGTTTGATGGCGCTGATGCACGAACAGGGCATGCGGCAGTTTGCCAGGCTGACCGCCGAAGACAGCTTTATCGCCACCGGTCCCGCCTATGCCGCGACGCTGCCGTCGCGAAAGGGCATTGTGGGTGCCGCACGGGCGTTGCTGGACGCGCCTGCGACGGCGACGTAACTTGGCAATTGTACCTTCCCGTCATCAGAGCCGCCAACCATGATAACGCTGCCACAGCCCCCGTCATTTGATCTCACCGGGAAACGCGCGCTGGTCACCGGCGCTTCTGCCGGCATCGGGCAGGGCTGCGCCGTGGCGCTGGCCCATGCCGGGGCGCATGTGGTCTGTGCTGCACGTCGGGCGGATGTGTTGCACGCGTCGGTCGATGCGATGACCGCCAAGGGCTGGTCAGCCGAGGCGCTGGTGCTGGATCAGACTGATCTGACTGCGGTAGACGCGGTGTTCGACGCGCCTTTCGATATCGTTCTGAATTCTGCAGGGTTGGCGCGGCACTGCCCGGCCACCGATACCCAAGCGGAAGATTTTGACGCGGTCATGGCGGTTAACCTGCGGGGGGCGTATTTCCTGTCTGCCGGTGCAGCAAAGGCATTGATTGCGGCGGGACGCAGCGGATCGATCATCCATATCTCCAGCCAGATGGGCCATGTTGGCGGCATCGACCGCGCGGTCTATTGCGCATCCAAACATGGCCTTGAAGGCATGGTAAAGGCGATGGCGGTGGAGTGGGGCAAATCCGGCATCCGCATCAACACGATCTGCCCGACATTCGTGCGTACCGCCCTGACGCAGCCCACCTTTGACGACCCCGAACGTGCCGCATGGCTGATGGACAAGATCAAACTGCCCCGCGCGGGCAAGGTTGAGGACATCATGGGCGCCGCGCTCTATCTGGCATCGGATGCCTCTGCCATGGTCACGGGCACCGCGATGATGGTGGACGGTGGCTGGACCGCTGATTAGGGAGAACCCCCCCCCTGCATCCCGCACCGCCAGCGTCTCAGATATGATCATGTTCAGGAACGCCTGCGCAGCACAGGCATGCTGCTTCAGCCAGATGTGACGCACCTCAACGCCGACCCGTCAGACCATCTGGCCGTCAGACACTTCGGCGCTCATTTCATTTCATCTCAACGGCTTGCGCAGCCCGATCTCACACGAACCAGTCACAAAACCCGGCAAATCGCAGATATTTCGCGGAATATGCGATGGTGGCACAGGATTGACCGGGCCGTTCCCAACGCGCTCGGGACCGCTTTGTATATCACACAGCGTTCAATCCTGCGGTGCCGGTGCGCCCCCCTCAAAGGCATTGCCGTTCACATAGTCACAAGGCGCCTCTTGCATCTGCAAATGCAGATGATCCCCGGTAAAGGGATGTGCACGTGCGAAATCCTCGTCCACATCCACACCCAGCCCGGCCTCTGTCGGCGCAGGGATGAACCCGTCCTCCACCCGGATTGATCCCCTGATCAGCCGGTCGTGGAACGGCGTCTCGATTGTCTCCGCCATCAGCAGATTGGGGATCGACACGCTCAGATGGATATTTGCGGCCCATTCCAGCGGTCCGGCGTAAAGATGTGGCGCCATCTGCGCGTTATAGACCTCGGCGATGGCCGCGACCTTTTTCATTTCCCAAATACCGCCCGCGCGCCCCAGCGCCGGTTGCAGTATCGTCGCAGCCCCGCTGCGCAACACCTGTGCAAATTCCGCCTTGGTCGTCAGCCGTTCGCCCGTGGCAATCGGGATGCGCACCGCGCGCGCAACCTTGGCCATCTCCTCCACAGCGTCCGGCGGGATAGGTTCCTCGAACCAAAGCGGGCTGAACGGCTCCAGCGCCTGACCCAGCCGAATTGCCCCTGCGGTGCTGAACTGGCCGTGTGTGCCAAACAGCAGGTCCGCCTTGTCGCCGACCGCCGCGCGGATCGCACGGCAAAAGGCCACAGACTGCGCGATATCGCTCATCGCAGGCATGTGCCCGCCGCGCATCGTATAAGGTCCGGCGGGGTCAAATTTCACCGCCGTATATCCGCGTGCAACGCAATCCGCCGCCGCTTCCGCCGCCATCTCGGGCGAGGTCCAGAACGCGCCAGGTTCATGATGCTTCAGCGGGTAAAGATAGGTATACGCGCGCACCCGCTCGTTCATCATGCCGCCCAGAAGCGCATAAACCGGGCGGTCGCGATCCTTGCCCAGAATATCCCAGCAGGCGATCTCCATGCCCGAAAATGCACCCATGACGGTCAGATCAGGCCGCTGCGTGAATCCGCTGGAATAGGCGCGGCGGAACATCAATTCAATGTTTTCGGGCTTCTCCCCCTGCATATGGCGGGCAAAAACGTCCTCGATCACCGCCGTCATCGCGTTTGGTCCCACCGACGATGCGTAACATTCACCCCAGCCGACAATGCCGGTATCGGTGGTCAGCTTGACCAAAATCCAGTACC
>JAGXHC010000211.1 GCA_024636405.1 Sulfitobacter sp.
CGACCCAGCGGCGACTGCTCCCTCAACCGACACAACCGCCACCGACAACGTGGCGCGCGCGCCTCAGGAAACTGCCACCGCATCACTTGAAGCCGACCCTGACGCTGCGGCGACAGACCCTGTCCAGATCGCCGAAGCTTCGCCTTCGGGTGATGCGCCGACGGCAATTCCCCCACGGGAAGATGACGTCGAAACCGCTGAAACCGCTGATCCCGCACCCGATACCGGCACGAAAGCGCAAGACACCGTAACCGCCGCGCAGCCCACCGCAGCGCCAATCCAGCAAAATGACCCCGCAACTACCGCCCCGGCCACCACCCAGGCCGCCAGTTCCGAGGCACCCCGGACCGCAGCCGTACCATCGACGCCAACTGCGCCAGCCCCAACCGCACCGGTTGCAACTGCACCGGCCACAACTGCACCGGCTACAAGCGCACTGGCCCCAACCCCGTCCCCAACGCAAACAGCGCCAAATACACCGGACCCAGTCCCAACCACACCAGCCTCAATTACACCGGCCGTGATCGTACCAACCCCAGTAGAAACGATCACGCCGCCCGAAGCACCCGCCAAGGTTGCCGTGCTTAAATCGACCGCCGAGGGTGTAGAAGTCCTGCAACCCGCCGCGCCGCAGGTGATGGCCAATGTGGCGCTGGATACGATCAGCTATTCCGAAGCGGGCGATGTGCAACTGTCAGGCCGCGCACAGTCACATGCGAACGAGGTGCGCGTTTATCTCGACAATGCGGCGATCATTACCTTGCCGGTGGATGACAAGGGCCGTTGGCGCGGCGACCTGCCGGACGTGGACGAAGGCATTTACACCCTGCGCGTTGATGAGGTCAGCGTTGATGGCACGGTCTCCAGCCGCGTGGAAACCCCGTTCAAACGCGAATCCGCCGCCGTGCTGGCCGCGGCCACCGCCAATACGGATGCCCCGATCAGCGCCATCACCGTACAGAAAGGCGACACGCTTTGGGCGATCTCGCGGGAACGCTACGGCGATCCGCTGCTTTACGTGTCGGTGTTTGAGGCGAACAGCGATACAATCCGCGATCCCGATCTGATCTATCCCGGTCAGGTGTTCGCTCTGCCGGACCGGTAACGCCGCATAGTGGCAGTTTCATACATGTGGTCGGGGTGGCACCCGGCAAAACCATGCCCCCTCTGGCAACCGGGACAGCGGACGGCTATATCATCGGACAACCCGTTTAGGAAACCGCATGTCCGCTGATACGACCCGACCATCCGTAAAATCCACCAGCCCCAACAAAACTGTCCTTACCGACGAACAACTTGCCGATCAGGCCGAACAGCAATCAAGCCTGCTGGTCCTGCGCAAGGTGGCGCCCTATCTGTGGCCGGCCAATATGCCTTGGGTCAAACGCCGTGTCGTCTGGGCGATGATCGCGCTGCTGGTCTCCAAACTGATCACCGTGGCAACCCCGATCTTTTACAAGGGCGCGGTCGATGCGCTGTCAAACGAAGGCGTGCCGATGCTGGCGCTGGGGGCCGTCGGACTGACCGTGGCTTACGGGATGGCGCGGCTTATGGGGGTGGGGTTCGGCCAAATCCGCGATGCGGTCTTTGCCCGCGTGGGACAGCGCGCCCTGCGGATGCTGGCGCTTGAAACCTTCGATCATATTCACCGACTGTCGATGCGCTATCACATCACGCGCAAGACAGGCGGTCTGAGCCGGATCATCGAACGGGGTGTCAAAGGCGTTGATTTTTTGCTGCGCTTTTTGCTGTTCTCGATCGGACCACTGATCCTTGAGTTGATCCTTGTGGGCATCATCCTCGCGGTGCTGTTCGACATCTGGTATCTCGCCGTGGTGGCCGTGACCATCGCGCTTTATGTCTGGTTCACCTTCGCTGTGACCGAATGGCGTGTGAAATTGCGCCGCCAGATGAACGATCAAGACACCGACGCCAACCAAAAGGCGATCGACAGCTTGCTGAACTATGAGACGGTAAAATACTTCGGTGCGGAAGCCCGCGAAGCGGCGCGCTATGACGCGGCGATGGCAGGGTACGAAGAGGCGGCGATCAAGACGAACTACTCGCTCGCCTTTCTGAACTTCGGTCAGGCGCTGATCATAACGGCGGGTCTTGTCGGCGTCATGGTTATGGCCGCTATTGGCGTGCAAAACGGCGTCCTGACCGTGGGTGATTTTGTCATGGTCAACGCCTACATGATCCAGCTTACTGTGCCGCTCAACTTTTTGGGCACAGTGTACCGCGAGATACGGCAGGCGCTGGTGGACATGGGCCAGATGTTCGGCCTGCTTGAACAACCCGCCGAGATCACGGACAAATCCGATGCCACCGCGCTGAAGGTCACGGGGGGGCGTGTAACGCTGGAAAACGTGCGCTTTGGCTATGATGCAGACCGCGAGATCCTCAAGGGCATTTCGCTGGAGGCGCAGCCGGGGGAAACCGTGGCCATTGTCGGCTCCACCGGGTCGGGCAAATCCACCATCGGGCGGTTGCTGTTTCGTTTCTATGACGTGCAGAGTGGTGCGTTCAAGATCGACGGTCAGGACCTGCGCGACGTCACTCAGAAAAGCCTGCATGACGCCATCGGCGTGGTGCCTCAGGACACGGTACTGTTCAATGACACCATCGGCTACAATATCGCCTACGGCCGCGAAGGTGCGACGCAGCAGGAGGTGGAAAAGGCCGCGCGCGCCGCGCAGATCCACGACTTTATCCTCAGCCTACCTAATGGGTATGACACCAGCGTTGGCGAACGCGGACTGAAACTGTCGGGCGGCGAAAAGCAAAGGGTCGGTATCGCGCGCACCTTGCTGAAAGACCCGCCGATCCTGCTGCTGGATGAGGCAACAAGCGCGCTGGACAGCGAAACGGAGCACGAAATTCAAGACGCGCTGATGGCAGCAGGTCGCGGGCGCACTGTGCTGACCATCGCGCACCGGCTGTCGACGATCGCGGACGCGGATCGCATCGTGGTGCTCGAACAGGGCAGGATCGTGGAGCAAGGCACCCATGATGAACTGCTTGCTGCCGCAGGGCGCTATGCCCAATTGTGGCACCGCCAACAGACCGAGGAAAACGCGGCGTGAGCCGCAAAAACTATCCGCACACACCAGACGGACGTTACTTCGTCGCCAAGGGCCGCCTTTGGCGCTGCACCGATCCGCGCCTGTCAGACAGCGACCGCCGCGCCGCGGTCAGGGCGCTGATGCAGGCCCGCCGCGCAGTTCATCAAAGCCGTGATGATGCACAGGCCATGGCCCTTGCCCGCGCCGCCGTAGACACCGCCAAAATCGCCTTGGGCGAGCGCGGCCCGGTCTGGTGGGATGACGCCGCCCCGGACGTAGGTGGCAAACATCCACGCAACACATCATATGCAATGTGGTGGGCCTCGCTTGACCCCACTATCCGTTTACAGGGCGACGCCTGAAAAACCGATGCACTCTTCTTTTGGCCAAAAATATCCTCGGGAGCGCGAGGGCAGACAGCCCTCGCACGCCGCGTCAGCGGTGTCCTATTCCGCAGCGACAGCCTTGGACGTCAGCTTGTCCAGCGCGCCGGTCATCTTGGTGATATATTCCGCATCCGCAGGCAGCCCATGTGTTTCGGCCAGGTCTGCCGGATCGTGGTAGACCACATGAACCACCCCTTCGGCATCGGCATAGGCAAGCACCCGCATCGGCAGATCCAACCCAGCAGTCTGCGCGTCCAGCATTGCAGGTGTACCCAGAGCCGGATTGCCAAAGATCAGCAGTTCGGTTGGACGCAATTCCATCTCCACATTGGCGGCTCCCTCTGCGTGGTTCACGCGGGCAAATACCGTGGCGCCGGCCTCTTCTACCGCCGCATTAAGCCGGTCGATTGTCTCGGTCACGGAATGCGCAGAGGTTTTGTGGATAACGTCGGCCAGGGCCGGCAGGGCGATAAAGGTACTTGCCACAGCGGCAATAAGGGTGGGGTAACGCATGGGATGGCTCCTGTGAAATTTGAGTTCTGCCGCACAAGATAGTACGCGACCGCGCCGAGGCGAGGACCCGATGTGGCAGACTTCGGTTTGGCGCGGACTCCTCGGATGCCGGGTACGACCGAAAGTGGATGCGCAACCTTGCAAGTGTTCCCGACGGGCAAATGGTGCTCAGCCTCGGCAGGCTTCACGTCGTCTTCCGGGCAAAGGCGTAGCGCTGCCGTTTATCGCCCGCGACGCGAAATGATCCTCTATCGCGGCTGGAAAATCACGCTGATGCTCTGGGCATACGGCCGTGGTGCCAGGACTTATTCAGCCGCCCGCAACGTGCCAGTATGTGCCGTAATGACAGGCGCAACCGGGGCACCGTCATCCCAGATGATTTCCTGCGCAGGCATTCGCCGCGCCTCACGGCGCAGCGACCAGTCACGCGCTGCGCGGCTGGCCCGACCCATCGACATCCGCGCCAGCAACCGCGCGATCCACCGTACATACGTTGTCGCCCAAACCCGGATCGCCAGCATCGAAGGCGTCACCAGCAGCGTCAGTACCGTCGCAATGCCCAGCCCGAATACCACCGCAGTCGCCAGTTGTTTCCACCACAGCGCGGTCGGGCTGTCGATGGTATAGCCGCCATCGGCAAAGTTCAGCGACAGGCCGAACATCATCGGTGCAAGCCCAGCCATTGTGGTGATCGTGGTCAGCAGAACGGGGCGGATCCGGGCCTGTGAGGTGCGGATGATCGCTTCGATTCGCGGCATATAGCGTTCATATTCCTGATAGGTGTCGATCAGAATGATATTGTTATTCACCACAATCCCCGCCAGCGCGACAATTCCTGTGCCGGTCATAATAATCGAAAAAGTCTGATCCATCACCAACATCCCGATCAGCACGCCTGTGGTGCTCAGCACCACAGCCAGCAGCACCAGCACCGCGTTATAAACGCTGTTGAATTGTGCCAGCAGGATGATGAACATCAGCCCGAGTGCAGCCGTAAACGCAGATGACAGGAACGCCTGGCTTTCGGCCTGTTCCTCCTGATCACCGGTCCATTCGGTGGCGATGCTTGGGGGCAGCGGATTGGTGTCCAGCCATTTGGTCAACTCCGCAATCCGCTCACTCGCATTGACCGGCATCATCCGCAGATCACCCGCAGCAAACGCCGCACGCAGGTCCAGCCCTTCGGCGACGGATGTCCGGTCAATGACGCGAAAACCCGTGCCGTCCGGCGCGGTAATTTCGGCGTCGTCCTGGGTCGGGCGCAGGGTTGCCACGGTGACAGCCGCGTCGCGCCCGCTGTCCTCGTCGCGCACCAGCTTCGTCAGACCGGGGGTCACGTCTGCCTTGATATCAAGGTAGCGTTTTTGGTCCACACGGCTGATTTCGGCCAATTTCGGCACCGGAGTGCGGGTGATGAAGTTGCTCAGCGGGATCAACCCGTCCGCCGTGCGCACCTTTAGCGTGTCGAGCGTGCTCAGCACGCGGTCTTTTTCGGGCAGGCGCACGCGGATCTCGATTTCTTCGTCGGAACTTTCCACACGCATGGTGTCCAGCAACAGACCGCGCGTCACCAATTGCACCATTGCGCCGACCGTCATGACGTCGGCGCCGTAGCGGCCGGCCTTGGCCACGTCCACGTCAATGCGCCAGTCTATGCCGGGCAGGGGGCGCGTGTCCTCGATCAGGGTCAGGCCGGGTGTGCTTTCGTATTTCGCGCGCACGGTGCTGGTGGCGGCGATCAAGTCGGCATAATTGTCGGATTTCAGGCGCAAATGCACCGGCTTGCCGGATTCCGGCCCGCGCGCCGCAGCCAGAATCTCGATCCGGATACCGGGGATGTTTTCCAGCGCGGCAGTCAGATCGTCGATGATCACATCGCCGTCAAATGCGGGGTCTTGGGTTTCACGGCGAAACTCATAGCCCAGCAGCGGCACGGTGAACAAAACATCGGACCGGTTGGGCCGGTCTTCCCATGGGATCGTCTCAAGCTGGATCTGCCCGATGGAATCCTTGGGCGTCTGCGCCCCGCCGGTATTGCTGTTCAGCCCACCCTCGCCGGCAAAGGCAAAGGCCGTTTGAACACCGGGATGCGCCAAAACCACGGCCTCTGCCTGTTGCAGCAGATCATCCTTTTCGGTCAACGACAGATTGCCACGCGCCAGCACATAGACGATGGCCTGTTCAGGCGCGGAGTTCACAAAGAACTCGACCCCCCTGGAGTTGTTGCCAAAGTAGATCATCACCGTGCCGACGAAGACAAAAACGGTGCCAGCCACCACCAGCGGCATTATCGGATTGCCCGCGACAAAGGCGATCAAGCGGCCAAAACCATTGCGACGGTAGCCCGCATTGATGCGACCGGGCGCACGGCGGAACAGCTTGGACGTGATCCAGCGCCCGCCACGGCCCGCCCGGGTAAACAGCGCAAAGAACGACAGCAGCGCCATCATGGCCCCCGACAGCGCCAGCGTGACCAACACGCAAAGCGCCACGATACAGGCAAAGACAACTGCAAATGTGGGAATGACCGATCCGACGACGTTCAGCCCGTCCATGGTCGCGAAGCGCACGGAAATCACGGAAAACAGCGGCTGCATCAACACCGCACCAACCGCGATCATCGCCGCCGCCAACGGGAACAGCAGCAGATGCAGATAAAACCGCAATCCTGCGATCCGGGTCATATTGTCACCCATCCAGCGTTCCAGCCGCCCGGTCACACCACCCAGAACCGGCAGATAGACCAAGGCCACCACCAGCGAGGCCGACAGCACGAAGATCAGCGTCACGGGCAGCATCCCCATGAACTCCCCCGGCACACCGGGCCAGAACAACATCGGAAGAAAGGCACAAAGCGTCGTGGCAGTGGACGAGATGATCGGCCAGAACATGCGCTTGGCCGCTTCGACATAGGCATGCATCGGGCCCACGCCCTCTTGTTGGCGTGCATCGGCGTATTCAACCACCACAATGGCCCCGTCCACCAGCATCCCCACCGCAAGGATCAGGCCGAACATCACGATGTTGGACACGGAAATGCCCATCAGCGCGAGGAAAGCAAAACACAGCAGGAAGGACGTCGGAATCGCAAATCCGACCAGCAACGCGGCACGGATGCCAAGCGCTGCCAGCACCACGATCATCACCAGCGCCACAGCGGTAAACACCGATCCCAGAAGCTGCTGCACCATGCTGTCCACGATGCGGCTTTGGTCGTTGGACGTGCCCACGGTCACGGCGGCGCGCAGCCCCTCGGGCCATTTCGCGCTGCTCTCGGCGACAAGCGTTTTCACATCCGTCGCGGTATCGATCAGGTTGAATCCCTTGCGTTTGACGACCTGCAACGCCAGCGTTTTTTCACCGTTGAACCGCGCGGTACCCAGACGGTCTTCGAAGGTCAGATTGATCTTGGCCAGATCACCAAGCGTGACAACACGGTCGCCATTGGTCGTCACCGGCAGGGCAAACACATCCGCCGGTTCATCAAAGGACGACGGGATCTTGACCGAAAACGTGCCTTGGGCCGTGTCAATTTCACCCGCCGCGATCAGTTGGTTGTTGTTTTGCACTGTCTGGACCAACTCACCCGCCGTGACGTTGTAAGCTTCCAGCCGCAGCGGGTCGATCACCACCTCCAGCATTTCGTCGCGGCTGCCTGCGATGCCGGCCTCCAGCACCGCATCCATCGCCTTCAGGTCGTCCTGCAGATTGCGTGCCACCTGCGCCATTGTGCGCTCGGGCACGGGGCCGGTCAGGTTGACAATGATGATCGGAAATTCGGAAAAGTTGATTTCGGTGATCGTGTATTTCTCGGCGCCGTCTGGAAAATTGGCTTCTGCCGTGGACATGGCGTCGCGCACGTCGGCCATGATGCGGGTCTTGTCCCAACCGAACTCAAACTCCAGTGCCACGCTGGCATAGTTTTCAGCCGCGGTGCCGGACAGGGTTTTCAACCCGTCCAGATCGGCCAGTTCGGTTTCCATCGGCTTGACCAGCAGGGTTTCGCTGTCTGCGGCTGAAATGCCGGGAAAGACGACCGATACAAACAGCGCCGGGATCTCGATGTCCGGTTCACCTTCCTTGGGCAACGTGGAATAGGCATAGCCGCCGACGACGAGGCTCAGCAGGATAAAGGCCAGCACCATACGCGCGCGGGTGGCGGCCCAGTCGACGATTCCGCTCACTGGCTCAGCTCCCGCCAGGTTGGGGCTACGGTGACACCTGCGGTGACAAACTCCTGTCCGACCACGATCACATCAACCTGATCGGGCAGGCCGGTGACCAGCACCCCCTTTGCGGTGTCGCGCATAAGCTCGACCGGCGCAAAGCTGACCATTGCGTTGTCATCCACCAGCCGCAGGCCCAATGTGCCGTCGTCGTTCAACGTCAACGCCGATTGCGGGATCAGATGCGCCTTGACCCCCGCAGAGGAGATTGCGATCTCGGCGGTCTGGCCGTCTCGGATGCTCAGATCATCGTTGGGCACGTCGATCTCTACCCGAAA
>JAGXHC010000212.1 GCA_024636405.1 Sulfitobacter sp.
ATCTTTTTCAATGTGCTTTTTGTATTCTGCCCAAGTCGTCGCACCGATGGTGCGCAGGGTGCCGCGTGCCAACGCGGGTTTGAGCAGGTTGGCCGCATCGCCGGTTCCCGCAGCACCACCCGCACCAACCAGCGTATGGGTCTCATCAATGAACATGATGATCGGCGTGGTAGAGGCCTGAACCTCTTCGATGACGGATTTCAGGCGGTTCTCAAATTCACCCTTCATGCTGGCACCGGCCTGCAACAGCCCCACATCCAGCGCCAGCAGACGCGCACCCTGCAATGCCGGTGGCACGTCACCGCGCGCGATGCGCAGCGCAAAACCTTCGACCACCGCCGTCTTGCCCACCCCGGCCTCGCCCGTCAGGATCGGGTTGTTCTGACGGCGGCGCATCAGCACGTCGACAATCTGGCGGATCTCTTCGTCGCGCCCCACAATCGGGTCGATCTTGCCGTCGCGGGCCTGCTGGGTCATGTCGGTGCAGAATTGCTTCAGCGCCTCTTCCTTGCCCATCGCCGCCGGGGCCATCGCGCCCGACGCTTCGCCCGGCACAGCACCTCCGCCGGTGGATGATCCGTCCTGCGGGGTCAGCCTTTCCTCGGGAGAGCCGTCGGTGATGGTGCCAAAGTTATCGGCCAGATCATCGGGAAGAATGCGCGCGAATTCCTTGGAAATGCTCAGGAAAATATTGCGCAGGTTCTTTGTCTTCATCATCCCCAGCACAAGGTGGCCGGTGCGCACCTGACTGGACGAATACAAAAGCGAGCCATAGACCCATGCGCGTTCCATGGCGTCCTCAAGATGCTGCGACAGATCCGAAATCGTGCTGGCGCCACGCGGCAGCGCATCCAGCGCCGCCGTCAGATCAGAGGCAAGCCGCGCCGGGTCCACCTTGTAGTGGTCGCAGATGCGTTTGAAATCGCTGTCGGGCAGTTGCACAATCTGCGCCAGCCAGTGGACCAGTTCAACATAAGGATTGCCCCGCATCTTGCAAAACACGGTAGCGCCTTCGACGGCCTTGTAACCGACGGAATTGAGCTTGCCAAATAGGGCGACGCGGCTGATCTCTGTCATGGGTAAAATCCTTTCTTGGGGACCACAGGCGCCATTATGCGGCGCGGCCCGGGTAATGGTGTTGAGGCTGCAAATACAAATCATCCGCGTCTTTGTCGGGGGCGCGCGTGCCGATCCAACTGGTCTGCCCCAGCCGCGCGGTGCCATCGAGCCGGGCTTTGGGTACGTCCGCGCCCTTCAGCACCACGTTCACATCGAAATCCAGCGCGTCACCAACATAATTGCGCACCACGGCGGCCAGTCTGTCCATCGACGGGTTGCCTGGCAGCAGGCGTTCATAGTCCACTTTTGACAGCGGCCCGATGATCAGGCGGAACTTGGCGTTGCGCGACCAGACGCTGCTGCCGATGCTGGTGGTCTGGCCCAGCGTTCCGCCCGCGCCCAATTGCCAACGGTCGTCGGGTTCCAGTTCCAGCCAGCACCCGATGAATTCCTGCATCCTGACCGGCGCCTTGAAGAACCCCGACAGGATTGCCACCAGCCCTTCTGCGTTTTTCGGCCCCGCCGCCAGCAGCCCGGCAAAATGGCGACGCGCCAGATCGGGCATGGCGTCGCGGTTGCGCAGGGCCGCGCCGTGATGACCGGCAAGTGCGGCGACGTGGCGTTCAAAATCAGCATCGGCGCCGCGGTCAAAATCCACCGCCGGCTGGCCCGTGACCCAGGCGCGGTACAGCAGCGACATGATCCGGTGTGTCAGCATATTGGCGAACCCGACAAAGCTGGAATCGCGGTTGTTGATCTGCCGCTCGCGGGCATATTCGGTCAGATGGATCGGCAGTGGCCCATGCGGCCCGAAAAAGCCGAAGAAGCGGTTGATCAGGCTGCCCGGCCCCTTGCCCGGCGGGGTGAAGGCGCGGATCGTGTTTGGCGGAAAAGCCATGCGCGCCTCCTGTCCCAGACGCACTGCATCTTCGCGCGGGCGGCGCGACTGCCCCAGACGGGGCTGTTCGGCGTATTGCGCTTCGATGATGCGCAGGGCCAGAAAGATGTGGTGGTTCTCGGGGGTCTCACACAGCCGCTCAAAATGCGTCAGATGATCCGACCGAGACCCGTCTGGGGCCGCCATCGTGCGATTTCTCCATTTTGTTGGGTCCGCAGGACCGTTTCCGTGAAACTGTTGATCGTCACATATTTGCGGAAGAACCGTTCCAGCACAGCACCGATCAGATAGATGCTGGTGCCCTCGAAAAAGCTCTCGTCCAGTTCCAGCGTGATCTCCAGGCCGCGCACGGCAGTGGACAGCACACCATCGCTCATCCGGCGCACGATCGGTCGGCTTGAAACGGCAGTGATGCCTTCGATCTGCATGTTCACCGCGCGGTCGCCCTTGGGCGCATAAAGCCCGACCAGTTCGCGCAGAGCCTCGGCACCGTTGCCGCCGTCACTGTCCGCGATGGACAGGTAGTTCAGGCTCAGGTGGCTGATCAACCGCCAGGCGGCGTCGCCCTGTGCCAGTGTCGGACGGGGGCGTGTGGGGTTGACCGGGGTGCGGATGGATTTCACCGGCCCGCCATCGGGAAGATAGAAAAGGTCAGCCTGCCCTGTCGGCAACAGCATCGGCAGATCGCGGTTGGTGACCAGGGCGCGCACCGCAAGCTGGCTCATTTCCGCGCGGTACGGTGCCTGGGCGCGGTCCACCAGCGTGAGGTAGGTCTCAGACCCCAGATAACTGGTGCGCGCGCCCTTCAGCCGTTCCTTTTCCGTCCGTTGGCGCATCTTCCGGGTCAGGGTATAAAATGCACTGTGTCCGTCGCCTACGGGCGACAGATCATCCGAGGAATAGAAGGGCCGGAATTCAACATCGTCCTCACCCTCGGCGCTGATGCCCTTGACGCCGCGCAGGGCGTAGATCTCAAAATCCTGCACGCCGGTACGGTCGGCCACCACATGATGCGACACCTCCCGCGAGGTCATATGCACCCGGTCGCAACGTTTCTCAAACAGGTTGATTGCTGGCACACAGTTCAGCGAAAAAGCGTCTGGCGTAATGCCTGCCGCGATGCTTGGCAGCCCGTCACGAAGCAGAATATACAGATCAATGGAATCTCCGACACTTCGCGACAGCCCGTCCGCCAGGCCGGTAAATTCCACAAAATGGAACCGCTCGGGCATCGCGAAATATTCCTGCAGCAGCCGGTAGCCGTCAAAGGATTGCTGCGGCGTCGGCAGCAATGCGTCCTCGCGGCCAAAGCCGCAGGGCATGACCGTGCCGCGCAACTCGCGTGTCCAGTCCGCGCGCCGGTCGATGGAGCGCGCAACAAGGCCCGTGGTCTGGGTGCACAACAATTGATGCAATTGCCAGCCCTGCGCGCCCTTGCCGCCCAGAAACACGCGCAACCGGTCCATGCCCAGTTCTGCAATGGGCGCACCGCCATGCCGGCTGAGCCGGAGGCGGATGGCAGCGCGGGCTTCTGTGTTGCCGGCAACGCCTGCCGCCACCAACTCGCCGCGCCCCTCGATATATTCCGCCTGCGTGATCGTCACCGGCCAAAGCGAAAGATCCGACGCCGTGCGATACACGCATGCGGTTTGCGCGCCCTCACCCAGGCGCGCCCGCAGCATGGTGCCGCGCGCCATGACGTGCCCCTCGGCAAGCGATTGGTTGTCCATATCCGGTTGCAGTTGCGCCACCATCATCGACGGGGTCGGCGCCAGATAATGCGGGTAGATGATTTCCAGCAGATTGTTCGTAAAGGACGGATATTGCAGCTCAAGCTCAAGCTGCACACGCGCGGCCAGGAATGCGCTGCCCTCCAGCAGACGTTCCACATAAGGGTCCAGCACCTCGACCCCGTCGATGCCAAGCCGGGACGCGATCTTGGGATAGGATTCAGCAAACTCCGCGCCCATCTCCCGCAGGTAGGCCAGCTCTGCTTCATAGTGTCTGAGAAGACGGGTATCCATGCGCTCAGCCCGTGCTTTCGAGCGTGAGATGCCCCGTGGTCAGGTCAACCTGCGACCGCAGGTAAAGCTCCATCGGCAAGGGTTGCGCCCACATGTCGGCGCGGATGTCGAAGGCGACGACCGATTGCGCGCCTGCTTCGGATTCGCGCAAGATCACCTCAAGCGTGCCGCTTTTGATGCGGGGTTCAAACTGCGCGATTGCGCGCCCAATGGCCTTGCGAATGTCTTCGGTGCGGTCAGAGGTCGAGGTGTCACCGGCAACGTCGCGAACACCGTAGTTCAGGACGGATGTAACGACATTCGGATACCGTGCAGGGTCAAGCAGACTGTCTTGATTGTTGCTGTTCAGCAGCCAGACCAGATCGCGACGGATGATGTCGCGCAACCGTCTGATGTCGATCACACGCGCGTCGCGGGCTTCTGTCTTCTCGTCAGGCTCAAGATCGGTAAGCCGGTCCAGAAGCGAAGGTTGCAGCCGCTCTGTGATCGTTTTGTCAGCCATCGGCGGACACCCTGTCCATCTTGAGTTCGCGCAGATCCATGATGGCCACGTCAGTATCGCCAACGGTCAGCAGGCGCTGACCCGAGCCGAGAAAGGTATCGTCGCCGGCATCTGTCCAGGTGGTGGTGCGGGCCAGCATCGCGGCAGGATCGCCGCCTTCGGTAGTCCCGACATAACGGGTCGGGATCAGGGCCACGAATTCGCCCTCGTTGTGCAGTTTCAACTGCGCCGCAGTCCAGACCGCATCGCGCAGATCCTCGGGTGGCTCCACCTTGAGGGTGTCGATGGCGCTGAACGGCATCCAGAAATACTGACCGTTGATGATGATCTCAAGCAGCGGGCCCAGACGCATGTCAGCATCTGCCACCCAATCAAAACGTGTCCCGTTCAGCGTGCCGCCTGCATCCGGCACCAGATCAAACGCCTTGGCACGGGCCGCGGCGGCGCGGGCGGTCTGGCCTTGGGCCATCGCGCGGTTCGCCTCGATCATCAGGGCGACCCATTGGGGGGGCTCGCCAAAAATCAGCGGGTCTTTTTCGCCGGCAAAGACCCTTTCGCGAAACACTTCGCAAATGATGGCCTCGCGGTAGGCTTGCGCCATGGGAATTGCCAGCGCGTCCAGTTCGGCACAAAGTTTAAGTTGCGTGATCGCGCGTTTCCAGTCGCCCAGCACACACAAAAGCTGAAACAGAAAGATCCGCAGCTTCGCATCGGCGGGATTGGTGCGGACCTGCGCCTGCAACGCCGTCAGCGCACCGTGCAAGTCACCTTGCTTGAGCAGAGTTTCATGTTCTTGGGGCACGGATGACCTCGCTTGGCAGGCAGACAGGCGCAGGGTGCGCCGGATGGGGCGCGCCACCCGCAGTGATCGCGCGCCCCTTTTTCAACGAAGGACCTACTCCTTGACGTTCTCGGCAATGTTGAAGGTCATCTCGGGCTTTTCGCCTTCGCCGCCTTTCGCCGTCTGC
>JAGXHC010000028.1 GCA_024636405.1 Sulfitobacter sp.
CGGGCGCGGATTTTACCTAGACCGGCCACTCACCGCTCCTTGCAGGGCATCGCGGTAGACACGGCGCAGGTCTTCGGGCGCCATCTTTTCTCCGGTATTGCGGTGGTGCAGGAAATAGGCTGCCGCACGACCAAGTGCGAAAGTCGTGGCAAAACTGACGGTGCCGGACGCGGCTGCAACAGCAGTCTGGCCGACAATCGGGATCAGTTTGCCGATTTGCCGCAGGCCAAACAGCGCCGCATACCGCGCCGCGATGCCCACACCCAGCGTGGCCAGAAAAGAACCCGACATCGACCGTGTCCAACGCTCGCCGTAGCGACGCCCCAGTTCTGCCAGCATCGCAGCCTGTGCAGCAGGGACCGATATGGTGCCAATTAGCGGCGCAACATCAGACGCACCAGCAAGGCCCGCGTAAAACAACACGCGCTGGCGCACCTCTTGGAACGCATGACCTTCGGTACTGCGCGCCTCTTGCCGGGAGAGCAGCAGAGCGGCCTGCGGCAGCACCACCGTCAACGCATCCCGCAAGGCCTCAATCTGCTGCACACCGTCGGGCGGCAATGCGACTTCCACAGTGGTCAGCTTGCGGTCCGCTGCCTTCTCAAAGCGGGATTTCAGGGCGGCAGCGGCACGTGCGCGGGCCGCGGCGTCGTTGATAAGATCCGCGCCTGTGAGCACCAGTATCACCGGCATGTCGCGGCGCGAGAGCACCTTTGACAAAGCGTCGGCGACCTCTCCCTGGACCGGATCATCAAGGCGGGCCAACACAAGGACAGCATGTGCGCGGCCTTCGCTTGCTGCAATGTCCTCGGCGGGATCATAACCAGTTTCACCCAATCCCCGCGTGTCCAGAAAACGCAAAAGCGGAAGCTCGGGCGGGAAATCGAACATCACTGCCGTCCGCGTGCAAGGGACAAACCCGTTGCCCACCTGCGCGTCTGTCAGCCCTGTCAGTGCGCGCACGAGGCTGGATTTGCCAGCAGCCGTCTTGCCCAGCAGCCAAAGCACCGGGATTGCCGCATCCGGCAGCACTTCCGGCGGTGCGACGGGTTGCGTACGGCGGAAGGGCCATTTCATATCTGCACGGCTTTCATCGCCGCTCGATGGCGATGGCCGTGCCTTCGCCACCGCCGATGCAGATCGCGGCGATACCGCGTTTTAGTCCGCGCTTTTCCAGCGCATTCAATAACGTAACCATGATACGTGCGCCGGATGCCCCAATGGGATGACCCAAAGCGCAAGCGCCTCCGTTCACGTTGACGATCGTATGATCCAGACCCAGTTCCCGCATGAAGGCCAGCGGCACAACCGCAAACGCTTCGTTGACCTCCCACAGGTCCACGTCCTCTTTCTTCCACCCTATCTGCTTGAGCAGCTTCTGGGCGGCGGGCACGGGTGCGGTCGTGAACAACCCCGGAGCCTGCGCATGGCTGGCGTGGCCAACAATATGCGCGCGCACCGTCAAACCCTGGGCCTGCGCCGCCTCTTCTGACGCCAGCACCAGCGCCGCCGCGCCATCGGAGATGGAGGAAGAATTGGCCGCAGTCACTGTGCCACCTTCGCGAAAGGCGGGTTTCAGGTGCGGGATCTTGTCAGGACGCGCGCTGGCGGGTTGTTCGTCGGCGCTGACCGTGTCGGTGCCCTTGCGCGTTGTGACATCGACTGCGGTTATTTCATCCACGAAGGCACCCGAAGACTGGGCCTCAAGTGCGCGCGACAATGACGCGAGCGCATAATCATCCTGCACCGCGCGGGTAAACTGAAAGGTTTCTGCGCAATCTTCAGCAAAAGTGCCCATCAGGCGGCCCTTGTCATAGGCGTCTTCCAGACCGTCCAGAAACATGTGATCCACCACAGCCCCATGCCCCAGCCGCGCGCCGCCCCGCATCTTGGGCAGGACATAAGGCGCGTTCGTCATGCTTTCCATGCCGCCCGCAACCATGACGCCAGTGTGACCCAGCGCGATCTGATCGAATGCGATCATTGCCGCTTTCATCCCCGATCCGCACATCTTGTTCAGCGTTGTGGCGGGCACTTCCTCGCCCAGCCCAGCCTTGAAGCCAGCCTGTCTCGCGGGGGCCTGGCCCTGTCCGGCGGACAGCACACACCCCATCAAAAGCTCTTCGACAACCGCATTGCCAGCACCATCAAGTGCGGCGCGGATGGCGTTGCCGCCAAGATCAGCGGCGGTCAAGTCTGTGAAGGCGCCCTGAAAGCCACCCATCGGTGTGCGTGCAGCACCGGCAATTACGACCTTATGCATCATCGTCTCCTTCAAATTTCCGCACTCACCACTTGGTAAGACTTCGCGCGTATCACTTGTTTCCGTAGCGGCGGCATCAAGGGTTGTTTTATGGAACTTTCCACCCAAAAAGAAGAGCGGTTTTGCATTGTAAGCGTGATCGGGCCGCGGATCGACGCCCCTATCGCGCTCGCCTTTAAAGAGGCGATGCGACAAAAGACTGAAGACGCGCCCCCCATCGTGGTTCTGGATCTGCAAAACGTCGCGTTTATTGATTCGAGCGGACTTGGGGCCATTGTCGCCACGATGAAACACCTCGCGCCCGAGCGACAACTGGTGTTGGCCGGCCTGACCCCAGCCGTTGAAAAGGTGTTCAAGCTGACCAGAATGGACACGGTTTTTGCCGTCTTTCCGACCTTGGCGGGTGCCGTGGCGTCGGTTCAGGGCTGATTTCGCAGTGAAGATGGCAGGACAACAATGGTGTTTATTCCCTTTGACATCACGGTAGAGAGCGGCCAAATGGCCGCCCGCCATGCGTTGGCGCAGGTGCTGAGGGGATTGAGGGGTCTTGATCTCAATGCAAGTGACATTGCCGTGGTGCAATTGGTCCTGGCGGAAGTGGTGAACAACATCGTCGAACACGCCTATGCAGAAGGCCGCACCGGTCTGATACATCTATGCTGTGCACCGGCGCGCGACGGCTTGCATCTGACGGTTACCGATGACGGCGCCGCGATGCCGGATGGGTGCGCCCCAGACGGCCACGCCCAGACCGTCGACGTAGATGTGAAAGATCTGCCCGAAGGTGGATTCGGATGGTTCCTGATCCGTGATCTGGCAAAAGATGTGACTTATACCCGGACAGCGGGCCTTAACCGGATCGCTTTGCGGCTGGTTTTTGGGGCGGAATCTCCGGAGTGACACTCTGGCCAAGGTGGGGTTTTCGGTTTGCCATTTCTGATGGCATTATATGGTCAACTTTTGCATGGAACGAACATACCCGGTTCGTGTCGTCGCGTCAGGTTTGATTTTTCCCACGGGTACAACTAGGATTTCCCGTGATACCGGGGGTTGGAATGTCGCGGCTTAAGCTTATGTTTTCGCATGTTGGCGTGGTGGCGATGTTTCTCGCTGCACTTGTTGGTATCGCGATCCTGATTGTGCACGCTGCGTGGTGGGTATGGTTATTGATCCCCTTGGGGTTTGGCGCGCAGATGCTGAACGAATACAATCTCCACAGGTTCATCTTCCACTTGCCCCCACCAAAACAGCAATGGGCGTTCAATCTGCTTTATCAGGCGCACTATGGTCATCACGATTTTCCCACCAACCACGGGCTGTTCTTTGTTCCGCCGTGGGTTGCGTTGCCGGTGCTGGGCTTCAATTTCTGCCTGGTATGGGCGATAGCGGGACTAATCGGTGTACCGGAAGCCTTTGAAATCGCCGTCGCCATTGTTCTGGTCGGCGGGGTTTTGATGTTTATGGCATATGAATGGTTCCATATGACGTCGCACCTGAACGTCCCGAAATCAAAGGTAGAACGCTATGTCACGGTCCTGCACAACCAGCATCATTTTCGGGACTTCTCGAAATGGTTTCACGTCTCGCCCGGTGGAGAAGTGATTGATCGCGCGCTACATACCGCGATTGATCGGGATGCCCTGAAGGCGAAACAACGGATTGAGTTCATCCGAACCCTGGGTTTACGCCCCGACGATCCGCGCCTTGTGACAGCACGCACACAATTTGCCGACAAATACGGTCTGTCGCAAAATGAGATCTCCCGCGCAGCCGCAGTGTAATGTGATGCAAATGCAGAAATCTGGCATCTCTGAGAGACCATGTTGACGCTTGAAACATCGCCTTCAAGCGGAACAGCGATTTTGGCTACATCCGAATATTGTTTGGCTTCGCCACATTATGGCCCCGAAATACCCTGAAACCGCCACATCCTTATCCTAGTTCTGCCTTGGTCAGATGGCATATCTGTTCTTGTAGCTGCATATGGCTTCCCTCGGCACCGCGCGTAATAGCCCCCACCCAGTGCGCGGTGTCGAGGATCTACTTTCCCCCACATCATCGCGTTACAATCATTGGCATCCCCCACATCGCAGGCTAGCTTGGCGTCGAATTACAGCGTCGAAAGGACAGTCATGCGCGATTTCCACCTTCCGGGACGGTCGCCCGTCTTTGCCAGCAACGGCATGTGCGCCACGTCCCATCCCTTGGCGGCCAAGACCGCCATCGACATTCTGGAACGCGGCGGCAATGCGATGGATGCGGCAATCGCAGGGGCTGTGCTGCTGGGAATTTGCGAGCCGCAAATGACCGGGATTGGCGGCGACTGCTTCGTTCTTTATTCCGCGCCCGGTAGCAATGAGATCAAGGCGCTGAACGGCTCCGGTCGCGCGCCCGCCGCCCTTGATGCTGGCATGTTGCGCGATAGCGGCGAAAAGGTCGTGCCGTTGCGTTCCGCTCACGCGGTGACGATTCCCGGCGCTATGGACGCCTTTTGTCACTTGGCAGAATCCGTTGGGTCGTTGGGACTGGACGTCGTGCTGAACCCTGCGATCCGTTACGCCGAACAAGGCGTGCCTGTTGCACCCCGCGTGGCATCGGACTGGGCCGCAGAGGCCAACACCTTGCAGGGATCTGCGCGTGACGTTTACTTGATGGGGGGTAAACCGCCCGCCGCGGGGGATATGTTCCGCGCGCCCAGTCAGGCGGAAGTATTGCGCCGTGTGGCAAAAGACGGGCGCGATGCCTTTTACACCGGTGAGATCGCAGAAGACATGATTGCGGCGCTGAATGCTCTGGGCGGTGTGCACACCGCTGAGGATTTCGCATCGGTCGCCAACACGCCGGCCACGCCAATCTGCGGCACCTACAAAAACATCGAAGTGGTGGAACATCCGCCGAATACCCAAGGTGCAACCGCGCTGTTGCTGCTGAACATGCTGGCGGAGTTTGATATCGCGGGCATGGACCCCTTTGGCGCGGAACGGGTGCATATCGAAGCAGAGGCGACGAAGCTGGCCTATGATGCGCGCAATCGGTTTTTGGCGGATGCGGACCACGTCACGCGGCTGGACCATATGATGGCACCCGAAACCGCCAAGCGATTGGCCGCGCTTATTGACCCGAAAAAGGCGATGGCCGCACCTGCGCAGCTGGCAGAGGCGGTGCATAAGGACACGGTCTATATCACTGTGGTGGACGCGGGTGGCATGGCGGTATCGATGATATATTCGATTTTCCACGGCTTTGGTTCCGGTATCGCGTCAGATAAATTCGGCATTCTGTTGCAGAACCGCGGCGCGGGTTTCACGCTGGAGCAAGGGCACCCCAATGAGCTGAAGGGTGGTAAGCGACCGATGCACACAATTATTCCTGCCATGATCCGGCAAAATGGGCGTGTGACGATCCCCTTTGGCGTTATGGGCGGGCAATACCAGTCGGTTGGCCATGCGCGGTTCGCGTCCAATATCGTAGATTTCGGAATGGACATGCAAAGCGCCATCGACGCGCCACGCGCCTTTGCCGACGGCGCGGTGCTGAAGATCGAAAACGGGTATGGCGCGCAGGTACGGCAAAAGCTTACCGATATGGGGCACAAACTGGTCACACCGGGCACGGCCATTGGCGGCGCACAGGCGATCCGCATCCGCGATGACGGCGTGCTGGAAGGCGGAAGCGATCCGCGCAAGGACGGGTGTGCGCTGGGGTACTGATCGCAACGGCGGGGGTTGCAGCCCTCGCCGTCTCAGTTCAGCTGGAAATGGAGTGGATAAGCCCCGTCGGTGAACGGGCCGAACAGATCGGGGATGTCAGGGTGATCCACAGGTTCGCCTGAATAATCCGCAACCAAGTTCTGTTCGGACACATAGGCCACATAGTAGCTCTGATCGTTTTCAGCCAAAAGATGGTAATAGGGCTGGCCCTTGATCGGGCGATTTTCTTCTGGAATTGCTTCGTACCATTCGTCGGTATTGGCAAATTCAGGGTCCACGTCAAAGATCACCCCTCGGAAGGGATGCTTCTTGTGACGGACCACTTGTCCGAGATGATATTTTGCGCGTGTTCGTAGCATAACGGTGCAGCCCCTACCTTTCGTTAGTAGTCGGTTCAAGGGCCTTTTGTCCAATCACGCTATTCTCCCTACAGGAAACAGTCTGTGGCGCATGCGCCGACAGTGTTGAAAACCCGACGCTGACGGTGCCCCGCCGTGTACACCCAGCGTTTTAGCGGCGCAAAGGCCACCCCGCCACCTGATTAATGTTGCGTTGTCTGTTGCTGCCTTGCCTTTGCTGGCGGCATTGGACCGCTCAATATAAATTGTGATGTGACCGGTGGGCAGAATCGGTTAAAGTGGCGAAAAACAAGAAACGACAAGCGAGAGGCAGATGAGCAAAATCCTTCGCGCCCTGACGATTGTGCTGCTGGTGTCATCCTGCGGTGGCGGACAGACGTCTGCGCCCAACAACCTTGACGACGCCTGCACCATCCTCAAGCAGCGCCCCGAATACTACAAGGCATTCCGCGCCACCGAACGCCGGTGGGGCGTTCCTGTGCATGTCCAGATGGCAACCATCCACCAAGAAAGCAAGTTTGTGGCCGATGCCCGAACGCCGTTCAAGTATGTCTTGGGTGTGATCCCGATGGGGCGCCAATCCAGCGCCTATGGGTACAGCCAGGCTTTGGACGCGACCTGGGACGAATATGTCAAATCTTCTGGAAGCCGGTCGTCCAAACGGGATCGGATCAAGGACGCCTCGGATTTCATGGGCTGGTACATGACCCAGACGCGTGACCGCAACGGTGTGGCGTTGCATGACGCGCGCAATCAGTATCTGGCGTACCACGAAGGGCATACCGGATTTTCGCGGCAAAGCTACAACGCCAAATCATGGCTGGTGGCGGTGGCCGGAAAAGTCGACGCCCGCGCAAAGATGTACGAAGGCCAGATCGCAGGCTGTCGTCTGCGCTAAGCGGCCCCGCCCGGCAGCATCATCCCCGGCATCGTGCCGGGGATGTGCAGCGATCAGCGGTTGACGGACAGCCTTGACTTGCCGACATCAAACAGACTGTTGGGCAAGTTTCCACCGGTCTGCAGATCCCCAAGCACAACTGTTGTCTGGCTGCCATTCCCATCGTTGATGATCCACTGACGCAATTCCACCGGATTGGCGGTGAACTTCATCTGGATACTGCCATATTCGGGATGTGCAGGGTCTTGTGCCGTGACAATGGTTGCCGTGCCGTCATACTTGTGGCCCGTCACCATCCGGGCACGACCCAGATCGACATTCTGGTCGAGGATGATCGACAGCGGTGTCTTTGACAGCGGGTATGTTTCCGCCGGCTGGTTCGATTTTTTATCATAGATCACCACCGTATTACTGCCAGCGATAACCAAAGATGAATCCGGCGGGTTGTATTCAAACCGCACGCGACCGGGGCGTTTGATGAAGATCGTTCCTGTGCTGATTGAACCATCATCATTGATCTGGGTAAATTCACCCTTGGCTGTTTGCATCTTGTTCAGATAGCCGGAAATTTCGCCAAGCGGCAGTTGTTGCGCGGCAACAGCCAGCGGCGTCAGTGCCGTCAGCGCAATGGCCAGTACAGCAGATTTGAAATGTCGCATGTGTTGTCGTCCTATTTGTTTGCCTTCTAGGCAGACATAATATGCCCGGCGCTGATATGCGATATCATGGTGCGGTTATCTGCCTACGCGGTGATCTGCCGCCAGGAACATACAACCAAGGTGTGCCAATGCAAAAGTCGGCCCCTTGCCCGAAGCCAACTGAATCTGCAATGCAAAGTTCCAATCAGCCTTGTTCGGGGATCAAAATTTCGCGCTTTCCCACGTGGTTTGCAGGGGAAACCAACCCTTGGTCTTCCATCTGCTCCACCAGTCGCGCAGCCTTGTTATAGCCGATGGCAAGCTTGCGCTGAATATAGGAGGTGGAGCATTTGCGGTCCTTGATCACCACCTGCACCGCCGTATCGTAAAGCGCGTCTTCGCCATCGGTATTGCCGCCAAGTCCCAGCACAGCATCAATGCTGCCTTCCTGATCATCCGGCGGGCCCTCGACCACCCCGGAAACGTAATCGGGGGCGCCGTAAGCCTTGAGGTGGTTGACGATCTCTTCGACTTCCTCGTCGCTGACAAACGGACCGTGACAGCGCGTGATCTTGGCGCCTCCCGCCATGTAAAGCATGTCCCCCATACCCAAAAGCTGTTCGGCACCCATTTCGCCAAGGATGGTACGGCTGTCAATTTTGGACGTGACCTGAAAGCTGATCCGCGTCGGAAAGTTCGCCTTGATCGTGCCGGTGATCACGTCCACGGAAGGTCGCTGCGTTGCCATGATCAGGTGAATGCCAGAAGCGCGCGCCATCTGTGCCAAACGCTGAATGCACGCTTCAATTTCTTTGCCCGCAACCATCATCAGGTCGGCCATCTCGTCCACGATTACAACGATATAGGGCAATGCTACGGGCTTGAATTCATCGGTCTCAAATATCGGCTCGCCCGTATCTTCGTCAAACCCGGTCTGCACAGTGCGGCTGAACATTTCGCCTTTGGCCAGTGCTTCGCGGACGCGGCCGTTGTAGCCTTCGATATTGCGCACGCCCATCTTGGACATCTTGCGATAACGCTCTTCCATCTCGCCCACTGTCCATTTCAGCGCGACAACGGCCTTTTTGGGATCAGTCACAACAGGAGAAAGCAGATGTGGGATGCCGTCGTAAACGGAAAGTTCCAGCATCTTGGGGTCGATCATGATCAGGCGACATTCTTCTGGCGTCAGCTTGTAAAGCAGCGACAGGATCATCGTATTGATTGCCACGGATTTGCCCGACCCGGTCGTGCCCGCAATCAACAGGTGCGGCATCTTGGCAAGATTGGCAACGACAGGATCGCCACCAATGTCCTTGCCCAGTGCCAGCGGCAGACGCATGGTGCTGTCGCCAAAATCACGCGCGGCAAGTATCTCGCGCAGGACAACCTTTTCGCGGGTCTCATTGGGCAGTTCAATCCCGATGACGCTGCGCCCCGGCACAGTGGAGACGCGGGCGGAGAGTGCGGCCATGGAACGCGCGATATCGTCGGCCAAGCCAATGACGCGGCTCGCCTTGAGGCCCGGTGCGGGTTCAAGTTCGTACATCGTCACAACCGGACCGGGCCGAACGGCCACGATCTCACCCTTTACGCCATAATCATCCAGAACGGATTCCAGCATCCGCGCGTTTTCCTCAAGCGCTTCGTCTGACAGGTGCAGGCGCTCAATGACTTCCGGGTTTTCCAGAAGGCTCAATGGAGGCAGCTCAAAACCGGGATGCGTATCCTCAAAAGTAAGGGTCGGCTGGGCCTCTGCGATGGCCTGGCGGGACTGGGGCACGGGTTTGCGTAACGGCTGCTGGACAACCTTGCGCGGTTCGGCCACGGGGATGTGAATCGTGTCCGGCTCCGGCGCGGCTTGCAGCGGCAACGGCGCGTCATCGCTCTGGTCCTCGATCACGGCAGTCTGGTTGGATGCAAATATATTGCGGGTCGGTTGCGGCGTTGATGGCTGAAGCTTCGTCAGCGGCGGCTCGGACCGGGCGGCGCCGGTCAGCGGGGGCTCGGGCGGCAGGTGTACCTGCTTCGGTGCCGTGTTCAGAACAAGCGGTTCCGGCCCCCTTCCACGGCCTTTGGTAAGCGGTGCGGTGCTGGCGATTTGCACAGCGGTCGTGCTGCGTACACGGCTTTTGATCACATCGGCGATCTTGCTTTTGATACGGTCCTCGCCGGGAAACCCGTCAACCACAGCATCGCTGTAGGTTTCAACCAGCTCTTGTTCCGGCATGGAATCGGGGCGCTTGATCAGGCCCGGCATCCGCGCCAACAGGCCTGTTTTGGGTTCTACGGGATTGTGCAACATCGGCGGTGCAGCAACCGGAATCGATTTCCGCTGCGCCTGATTGTACGCCGCTTCGTCGAAAGCTGCGTTTTCCTCGGCCTCAACACGCAGACGTTCGCGACGGTCGGCGTGGCGGGCCCGAAGATTGTGCGCCGTCTCGACCGCTCCGCTGGCACCGCGCCCAAGCAAGCCCATCAGCCCCGCATACGCTATAATCACGCCGACGATCAGAAAGCGCGCAATCCGGGCCAGTTCCAGTCGATTGAAGCCTAAGACAAATGATCCCAGCGCCAAGATGGACAGCCCCATCAGAAGCGACATCAGCTTGACCGTGAAGGTTGATCCGATTGGCAAAATGGTCAGCAGCGCGCCCATTACCGTGTCGCCGAACAATCCGCCCAGTCCAAAGCTGTGGGTGTGCAGCCATTCGGCACCCGGCGTCAGCGTCGCGGCATATATGGCGCCCAAAGCGACGGCGATCGGGGCGAAAATTACACGGCTGGCGGCGCGGCTTTCACCGCGGTGCAGCGCAAACCGAACGCCCCAGACCAGCAGCACGATGGCAATGCCCCATGCACCCCAGCCAACGATCATGAACAAAGGCGCCGCGACGGAGGCCCCCAAACGGCCCATCCAGTTCTGGACAGTTGCATCGGTGGAAACCATCCAGTTTGGATCGTCGGGCGTGTAGCTGCCGATCAGCATTGCAGCCATGACACCCAGCATGATCAAGGTCAGACCCAGCAATTCCTTGCCGCGCTTTTCGATCGCTTCAGCCATATTGCTGTCCAGCAATGGATCGCGTCCACGTGTCTGATATGCCATGCTCTTTTTCCCTCGTCTCAATCTGCGTACAAACAGTCGCGGATCGCTTCCAATCCGCGCGCCGTCTCGTCTTTTGGGGCTACAAGTGCGACCCGAATATATTTCTTGCCGGGGTTTTCGCCGTTCACGTCCTGCGCCAGATAACTGCCCGGCAGCACCCGCACGCCGGTTTGCTTCCACAGTTTCAGCGCCGCCGCCTCGTCGTCATCGACCGGCAACCACAGAAAAAACCCGGCTTTGGGGCTTTCGTAGCCCGCCACATTTCCAAGGATCCGGTCGGCGATCTGATATTTCTCGACATAAAGCGCACGGCTTGTCGCGACGTGTTCATCGTCATTCCAGACGGCCGCCGCAGCGGCCTGCAACGGCAACGGCAACGGTGCCCCTGGATAGTTGCGCAATTGCTTGATCTCGCGGATCGTGTCCGCCCCGCTGGCCACGAAACCTGACCGCAGACCCGGCAGGTTCGAGCGCTTGGAAAGCGAATGAAAGATCACCACACGGTTGCGATCAGTGCCAAGGTCGTCGGCCACCTGCATCGCGCCGATTGGGGCTTCGCCGCGGTAAATCTCGGCATAGCATTCATCGGCGAAGATCAAGAAATCATGCTTTTCCGCAAGCGCGATCAACGTCTCCCAATAGGCCCGATCAGCCACCGCACCCTGCGGGTTGGCGGGCGAACAGATATAGGCGGCAGTGGTGCGGTTCAGCACATCTTCGGGCAGGCTGGCAAAATCGGGCAAATGACCGCTCTGCGCGGTCGCAGGGACCATGATTGGATCTGAATTGCCGGAAATCGCCGCGATCATGTAAACTTGGTAAAACGGGTTGGGCATCAGAATCGCTGGTTTTTGACCATTCTTCGTCTCGGGACACAGCGCAATGACCGCGTTATAAAGCCCTTCGCGCGTGCCGTTCAGTGCCATCACTTCGTTTTCCGGGTCCATCTGAACGCCGTAGCGGCGGGCGATCCAGTCGGTTATGGCGCGGCGCAGTTCGGGTGATCCATCGTTGGGCGGATAGCTGTTAAAGCCTGCGGAATTGTCGGTGATGACCTGCGTGACCCAAGGGGGGAAGGCGTGTTTCGGCTCGCCGATGGTCATATGAATCGGCACACCTCCGCCGTCATGCACATCCAGCAATGCACGAAGGCGCGGCCACGCGTGGGCCGGAAGGTTCGAAAACCGGTCAGGAAACATCATCACTACTGCCTCAGGATCGGGATCATTCGTGTCCCGTTTTGACCAAATTAGCCAAGCGGGCCGTCCACGTCCAGAAAAACCGGAACGTCATCAGCCGTTTGTGGCATTTCGGTCGTGATGGTAATCTGGCGGACGCTGTGTGCGGGCCGGGAGGCAGTCAAGCAGGAGGTGGACGTGGCAACGGCGTCAGTTCAGCGCCTCTTCAACGGCAACACCCAGCCGCAAAAGCTGCTCTTCCATGTCAGGCGGGCACATCAACATCAGCCCACACGACGCAGTCCCCGTTGGCAGGGTCAGCGCGCAAAGCCCCATGAGGTTGGCGATGCGTGTATTGCGCAACGTCAGCAGGTTTTCGGACAGGTAATAGTCATGATCTTGGATCAGCCGTTCCAGATTTGGCGGCAGAATCGGCGCTGTCGGCAAAAGCACGGCGTCATAGCCTGCAACCGCGCGGTCATAGCCCAGGCGGGCAACATCAAGCTTGGCCCACGCGGCCACGTAATCGGGGCCGGAAAACCCCTTGCCCAGCCGGAACCGCGCCAGAATTTCCGCGAACATCGCCTCCGGGTTCGCCTCGATTACATCGCGCCACAGGCCGTAAGCCTCTGTGGTGTAAAGACAACTGCTAAGCGGCAAAGCCTCTGCGACTTCGGGCACCTCGATGTTTTCAACGACGGCACCCGCCTCTTGCAATCGCGCAATCGCGCTTTCAAAAGCCGCGGCCGGCTGTTCGCGAATATCATCGAATGCCCCGGTGCGCAGCACGGCAAAGCGTCGCCCCTCAAGCGCCGCATTGCCCAGATCAGCGGGCTTTGTCCCTTCAAGTGCGGCGAGCATCAGGCCCGCATCCTCGACAGAGCGGCAGATCGGGCCGACAGTGTCGAATTTCAGCGCCAATGGCACAACGCCCTCAAGCGACAGCCGACCGGAGGTGGTTTTCAGCCCAACCAGATCGTTAAACGCTGCCGGAATGCGCACTGAACCACCCGTGTCCGATCCTACCGCGGCCGCAGCCAGCCCAAAAGCGACGGATGCGGCGGCGCCCGAAGACGACCCGCCGGCAACGGCATCGGGATCGTTGATGGATGGCGGAGTGGCGGTGCTGGGATTGTGGCCCAAGCCAGAAAAGGCCAGTTCGCTCATATGGGTCTTGCCCAGACAGACAAGGCCCATGGCGGTCGCGTTGGCAAGCACGGTCGCGTCCATCTCAGGCACCCGGTCCTTGAGCAGGGCTGACCCCGCTTCCGTTGCGGTTCCGGCACTGTCGAACAGATCTTTCCAACTCACCGGAACGCCGTCCAACGGCGACAAGCGGTTGCCAGATTTGGCACGCCCCGCAGCGGCGGCGGCTTCGGCCAGCGCACGGTCGGAGGTGACGCGCGCATAAATACGGTCGCGCAATGGATGCGCGTCAATGGCGTCCAGATATGTCTGGCAAAGCGCTACCGGATCGATTGAGCCGCCCGCGATGCCACGCCCCAGATCCGCCGCCGTCATTTTCAGCCATTCCTGCATCTTCGTCCCCTCTGGTGCGTCTATCCGCCGAACGGTAGCGACGGTTGCGCCCATGGACAATCCCCGCGCTTCACCCATATCAACGGTCATGTCATTTGATACGGATATTGCAATCATCGGCGGCGGACTGAATGGTCCGGCACTTGCGTTGGCGCTGGCTGGCGCGGGTCTGCGGGTGACGTTGATCGATGCGCTGGATATCGAGACGCGCAGCGATGTGGCGTTCGACGGGCGCTCTTATGCGCTGGCACTGACGTCAAAGCGTTTGCTGGAAGGCATCTCAATCTGGCAGGCGGTCGATGCCCAAGCGCAACCGATGCTTGAGATCAAGGTTACCGACGGACGTGCGGGACAAGGGCCATCCCCCTTCTTGATGCACTTTGACCACGCCGAGATCGAAGAAGGCCCCATGGGGTACATGGTGGAGGACCGGCACCTACGCCGGGCTTTGCTGACAGCGGTAGAGGCGTCTGACGGCATCACAAAAATGAACGCCACGCGGGTGGTGGCGCAACAGGCGGATCTGACCGGCATCACGCTGACTTTCAAGGATGGCAAAAGCCTGCGCGCCCGGTTGGCGGTTGGTGCAGACGGGCGCGAATCCGGTACTGCACAACGCGCCGGGATCAAACGTATCGGATGGTCCTACGGTCAAACAGCGCTGGTCTGTGCCGTCAAACATGAATTGCCCCATCACGGCATCGCGCACCAGTTCTTCATGCCGCCCGGCCCGCTTGCGATCCTGCCGCTGACCGGTGACAGATCGTCGATTGTCTGGAGCGAAAGTACCGCCAATGCGGCCGCAATCAATGCGCTTCCTGATGCGGACTATCTGGACGTCCTGCGCCCACGGTTCGGCGACTTTCTGGGCCATATTTCGCTGGCCGGGAAACGCTATACCTATCCGCTGGGCCTCTCGCTGACACACGATATGATAGCCGCGCGCGTTGTCCTGCTGGGTGACGCGGCGCATGGGGTGCATCCAATTGCGGGTCAGGGACTGAATGCGGGGTTGCGCGACGTGGCAGCGCTGGCCGAAGTTTTGGTCGACGCGTTGCGCCGGGGCGAAGACATTGGCAGCGCCACAGCGCTTGGACGTTATCAACAGTGGCGAAGATTCGACAATACAGCGCTGGCCCTTGCGACAGACAGCCTCAATAGATTGTTTTCAAATGATAATCAGGTCGTTCGCATTGCACGCGATATCGGCATGGCCGCATTAAACGCGGTGCCGGGCCTGCGCCGTGGCTTCATCCGAGAGGCGGCAGGGCTGACAGGCGAACTGCCACGATTGATGCAGGGGCGAGCGCTTTAGGGGTATGCCCAGGCCCTGCTTCATCGTTGAACCCTGCGCAAAGTCGCGGGATCAAGCCACCCGATGACCTATAAATGCGTCAGTCCAGCACCCGTGCTTCATCCACCAGCATGACAGGAATGCCATTGCGGATCGGATAGGCCAGACCGGCGGCCTTGGAAACCAGCTCTTGCGCCTCGACATCGTATTTCAACGTCGTCTGCGTGCGCGGACAGATTAGCGCCTCCAGCATTCGGCGGTCAAAATGCACCTCTGCATCGCTCATTGCATCAACTCACCTTCCTGGCCGCCACGCATCGAATATTCAATCAATGTGACCAAAGTCTCGCGGCGGGTGCAAAGTGACGGCGCCTCCAGAAGTGCCTGTTTATCCTCGGGATCAAAATCCAGCATCATCGATAATGAGTTAATCAGCAATTCGTCATCAGCCTCTTTCAAGGTATCCCAATCCGCAGATAAATCGCGCGCGTCGAAATAACGACTGAGCAGGTTCAGAAAAGCGTCGCGGTGAAACCCGTCGTCTATCTCATCCTTGCCCAGATCCCTGTCAAACCCATCCCATGTGACGTCGCAGCGGCGGTAAGGCACAAATCCTTCGACCTCTTTAGCCACGCGGAACCGCGACACCCCGCCAAGGGTTATCATATAACGACCATCCTCGGTTTCAGAGAATTGCGTGATGCGCCCAGCACAGCCGATCCGTTGCAAACCGGGCCCATCGCGGCCCGGCACCTCATTGGGCTGAACCATTCCGATCAGCCGTCCAGGCGTCTTCAGCGCGTCTTCGACCATCTGAAGGTAGCGCGGCTCAAAGATGTGCAGCGGCAACCGCGACCGGGGCAAAAGCAACGCACCGCCAAGCGGAAAGATCGGGATCGTATCTGGCAGCTCGGATTGCTTTATCATTGCCTTTTACCTAGTGCGCGCATCCCTTCAGGCAAATATCATTGAACTGAGTTTGCGACGTCCCTGCAGCACCACAGGATCATTTGGTTTAAGCGCATCGAAGACGGTAAAAAGCTGGCTTTTGGCCGCGCCATCGTTCCATTCCGCATCCCGGCGAAAGAGTTCAAGAAGTTGGGAAACCGCGCCTTCTGCGTCACCGTTTGCATAAAGCGCCTGCGCCAGATCAAATCGCGTCTGATTGTTGTCGGGGTTTGCCTCCACTGCGGCGGTCAGTTCGTCCACCGGACCGGCGTCTCCCGCCTGACGGGCCAATTGCAACTGCGCGTGTGCGGCTTCAAGCTCAGGAGATTTGGAAATTTCAATCGGCGCGCCATTCAGGAACGCCTCTGCCTGATCCAGCTCGCCCATGGCGATATGCGCACGCACCAACCCGCCATATGCACCGGCGTGTTTATCATCCTCTCCCAGAATCGCGGCAAAGGTCTGGGCCGCGTCTGCCGCAGCGCCATCGGTCAGCATATCTTCGGCAGCCTCGACGGCTTCGGCCAACGCGTCACCGGGCGCTTCGCCGCCACCTGTCTTGACCACCCGATCAACAAAGGCCTTGATCTCTGATTCCGGCTGCGCGCCCTGAAATCCATCAACCGGCTGCCCCTTGAAAAAGGCGTATACCGTCGGGATGGACTGAATCTGAAGCTGGCCTGCGATGCCTTGGGCCTCATCAACGTTGACTTTGACCATCTTCACCGCACCTTTGGCCGCGCGCACGGCACTTTCCAACTGTGGGCCAAGCGTTTTGCAGGGGCCACACCAGGGCGCCCAAAAGTCGACGATCACCGGCGTGGTCTGGGATGCCTCAATCACATCGGCCATGAAGGCGGCTTCAGAACTGTCCTTGATCAGATCAGCGTCAGGGACAGAGGCGGTAAGGTTCAGGTCTATCATATTATGGTCCTCGCTTGGTCGCGTTGGTCTCTATATGAGGGCGCGGGCATTGGAATCAAAGGTCGAAACTGGCAAAAACCGGCACATGGTCGCTTGGTTGTTGCCATCCCCGCGCCGCGCGCAGGATGTGGCTGGAATGCGCTGCGTTTGCGATGTCCGGCGTGGCCCAGATATGATCGAGCCGGCGGCCCTTGTCGGCAGTGTCCCAATCAGGCGCGCGGTAGGACCACCAACTAAAAAGCGGGCCGTCCGGCACATCCTTGCGCGTGATGTCCACGAAGCTGCCGGCGTCCTGGGCCTGCCCCAAGGCTTCGACCTCGACGGGCGTGTGGCTGACCACCTTCAGCAGCTTTTTGTGGTCCCAGACATCATCTTCTCGCGGGGCAATGTTCAGGTCACCGACAAGAATGGACTGCTGCGGCTTTTCACCGTGAAACCAATCGCGCATCTCCGACAGATAATCGAGCTTCTGACCAAATTTCTCATTGATCTCACGGTCGGGTTTGTCCCCGCCTGCGGGCACATAGAAGTTATGAATCGTCACCCCATTTTCCAGCTTTGCCGAAACGTGCCGCGCATGGCCAAGGGTGGCAAAATCGCGATCGCCTGTGTCTTCAATTGGCAGTTTGGACAGGATCGCGACGCCGTTGTAGCCTTTTTGCCCGCGCGCAACCATGTGGGTGTAGCCCGCAGCGTGAAAGGCCTCGATGGGTATTTTGTCTACCGGGCTTTTGCATTCCTGAAGGCAAAGGATGTCCGGCCCATGCTCTGCCAACAACCTCAGCACCAAAGGTTCGCGCAGACGCACAGAATTGATGTTCCAGGTGGCAAGGCTAAAAGGCATGGCAAGGCTCCGGATTTGGTCAACGCGGCGCACCCTAACGCGGCACGGCGTCCGGGGAAATGGCGAAATCGGATGTGAGGCGCGCCAAGCGGGTTCCGCTCCGCGCGCTTCGGTACCACACGCCTGTGCTTCCAAATGGTTCAAATCCCCGCCGGAGGCATAGGCGGCTGCGGTCGGGCGGCATGAACATGCAGCACCTCAGGTTGCCGAAAAAAAAGGTCGGGCACAGAGGCCCGACCAAGTCCAACAGGGAGGTATGTGTCTTTGCCCGGACACAATCGGCGGGTTTCAAACCGAGCGGCAGGTCATGAAAACCCCGCCTCTCAGGTATTTAAACACAAAGACGAACCAAAAGTTCCGCGCTTTATGCCATCAATCTGTAACCGCCAGATTCGGTTACAAGAAGGCGGGCATTGGACGGATCTGGTTCTATTTTCTGACGCAAGCGGTAAATATGTGTCTCAAGCGTATGAGTTGTGACCCCGGCATTGTAGCCCCAAACCTCGTGAAGCAAGACTTCACGCGCCACCACGCCATCGGTGGATCTGTACAGATACTTCAGGATATTTGTCTCTTTTTCAGTCAGCCGAATCTTCTTGTCGTCTGCGGTGATCAACATTTTCATGGATGGCTTGAAAGTATACGGACCAAGCTGAAAGACCGCATCCTCTGATTGTTCATGCTGCCGCAACTGGGCGCGGATACGGGCCAGCAGCACAGGGAATTTGAACGGTTTACTGATGTAGTCGTTGGCACCAGCATCCAGACCCAGGATCGTATCGGCGTCGCTGTCGTGACCGGTAAGCATCAGGATCGGGCTCTTGACGCCCTGCTTGCGCATCAGGCGGCACAATTCACGCCCATCGGTGTCGGGCAGACCAACATCGAGAATCACCAGATCGTAAAGCGCCTCTTTGGCACGCAGCATGGCGTCGGCACCGTCCACGGCTTCGAAAACGTCAAAATCCTCGGTCATCACCAGCTGCTCGCTGAGTGCTTCGCGCAGATCGTCGTCGTCGTCCACAAGCAGGATCTTTTTCAACTGGGCCATCACATTACTCCGTTTGTCTGTCACAAAGATGTGTCCGACAGGGGGGTTAGGCAAGGTTTGCTGCAAAAGTCTCACAGCCTCGTGCGGGAAGAGCGCCAAATGTTTCAATTTCCGCAGCAAGAGCTTAGATAACCTTCAACCATTACCCGGAACTGTAACAACCGATGACTTTCACACCGGACATCACTGAATACCTTGCGCGGGCCCGCGCGGATCTGCGCATGGGCGTGCCAGTGGTGTTTTCGGGCGATCATGGCCTGCTTGTCATGGCGGCAGAAACGCTTGCCGCTGCGCGGCTCGCTGATCTGCTGGCACTGGGCGGCCAGCCTGTCCTGTCAATCACTGCAAGGCGGGCGCAGACCCTGAAGGCGGCGGCCTATGACGGCGATCTGGCGCGGGTGCGCCTGCCGGTCGATGCGACGCTGCCGTGGATCCACGGCGTCGCTGATCCGGCTGATGATCTGCGTTTTCCCATGAAAGGTCCGCTTTCGTGTGCGCGCGGTGGCAACGTCGCGGCGCACCGGGCGGCCCTGCATCTTGTCAAATCGGCACGGTTGTTGCCTGCGGTGGTGGCGCTGGACCTCGCCGATCCGGACGGATTTGCCGCAGCTCACGGGCTGACCCGCCTGCCCCTGTCTGAGGTGGCAAAGGATTTCGCCCAACGCAGCCCGGTGCATCCTGTCATCAGTGCGCGGCTGCCGATGGAAGTATCCGACGCGGGGCGGTTGCATGTTTTTCGTCCCGAAGATGGCGGTGAAGAACATTATGCAATTGAAATCGGACGCCCCGACCGTCACGCGCCGGTTCTGGCGCGTTTGCATTCGGCCTGTTTCACCGGTGATCTGATGGGCAGCCTCAAATGCGACTGCGGGCCGCAATTGCACGCGGCGCTGGCGCAGATGGGGGCGGAGGGGCACGGTGTTCTGCTATATCTCAATCAGGAAGGTCGCGGTATCGGGCTTGCCAACAAGATGCGCGCCTATTCCCTTCAGGACCAAGGGTTTGATACGGTCGAAGCCAATCATCGGTTGGGCTTTGAAGATGATGAGCGCGATTTTCGTCTTGGCGCCGACATTCTGAAATCAATGGGATTCTCGGCGGTGCGGCTGCTGACCAACAATCCGCGCAAGGTGGAAATGATGCAGACCAGCGGCATCACGGTGACGCAGCGGGTGCCGCTCGCTGTTGGGGAAAACCGCCACAACCGCGCGTATCTTGCAACCAAGGCGGCGAAGTCGGGACATCTGCTTTGATCCCTGACGATCTGGTGCTGACACCGCGCGGCCTGCGGTTTCGGGGCGTGTATTATCCATGCACCATCGGCAAGGGCGGTCTTAGTGATGCCAAACGCGAAGGCGACGGTGCAACGCCGCTTGGTCGGCATGCAATCGTCGGTATGCTTTACCGTGCTGACCGCATTCCGGCGCCTGTGCCTTGGGCAATCCCCATTGGTCCGCAGGATGTGTGGTCTGACGATCCACGCGATCCTGACTATAACGGTCTGCTGCAGCGCCCGCACGGGTTCAGCCACGAATCGATGTCGCGCGCGGACCCGCTTTACGATCTGGTAATCTTGATCGGGTGGAACTGGCCCGATGCAATTGCCGGGCGGGGATCTGCTATCTTTGTGCATCAATGGCGGCGTCCCGGCGCGCCAACCGAAGGGTGCATAGCGCTAAGCCGCCGGAATCTGCACTGCATCGCGCAAAATATCACGCGGCGCACGCGTTTGATCGTTGGCTGATCACATATCACTTCGCAGCAGCATCGGGGCGTGGCGCATTATTCCACTGCCCTTTCGCCGAAAATGGCAGAGCCTATGCGCACGTGGGTCGCCCCCAGCGCGATCGCGCGTTCAAAATCGCTGCTCATCCCCATAGACAGCCCCGAAAGCCCGTTGCGCGCCGCGATCTTGGCCAACAGCGCAAAATGCAGCGATGCTTCTTCGTCTGCGGGGGGGATACACATCAGGCCATCTATCGTGAGATCAAGCGCGCGGCAGTCCGCCACGAATGCATCAGCCTCGGCGGGTGATACGCCTGCTTTTTGCGGCTCTTCGCCGGTGTTGACCTGAATGAACAGGGCGGGACACGCGCCGCGTTCCTGCGCCAACCGCGCAAGAGTGGTGGCCAGCTTGGGCCGGTCAAGCGTGTGGATGGCCTGAAACAGCTCCACCGCCTGTTTCGCCTTGTTGGTCTGCAATGGCCCGATGAGGTGAAGGTCGATGCCGTTGAATGTTTCGCGGAAATCCGGCCATTTGCCAGCGGCCTCCTGCACCCTGTTTTCGCCAAAGCACCGATGGCCTTCTTCCAGAACGTCGTGCACGCGCCCGTCGGGCTGTACCTTGCTGACCGCGATCAGGGTCGTGGCCCCGGGTTCGCGCCCGGCATCTGCTTCGGCCCTGGCAATTCGATTCTTAATATCGCGCAATGTCATGATGTGCCCTTCTGCTGAAACCGCAGACAACAACATGACCGCACAAAAGAAAAGGGGCAGACCAATGGTCTGCCCCAAATCAGATAGCGTCGTTCAACTTAGAAGTTGAAGCGTACACCAGCGTCGGCACGTGTTGCGCCGGATGTCAGCTTGGCCACGCCGCCGCGGAGCGATACACCGCCGCCGAGGTCGTGGTTTACGTCGATACCGTAGCCTGTGTCAGGTGCGAACTCGTGGTCAGCGACATAGGCTTCGATGTCTGTGGCTGCGCCAACGTCGACACGACCGGCCAGAACCCAGAAGTCACCGCCTGTGCCGTTGTCGGCATAGGCCAGGGTCACGTCGGCTGGGCCGAAGGAACCACCAACAGTTGCAGCGAACTCGGTGTCAGAAGCATCTTCGGAGTCCTGAGCCGCAAGCGCGAATGTCCAGCCGCTCCATGTGTAGGCAATGTGTGCTGCCAGACGGTCACGGTCGCCAGCAACGATAACACCGGCGTCGTTCGTGAAGATACCGGTCGAGTCGGAGTAGGACACGTGAACCGACAGGTCGCCAGCGGAGTACAGGACTTCGATGCCGTTGTTCGGGCCAGCGCCACCGGAGGAGTATGCATCGCCGCGGAAGTTGTACGCGGTGTAGTCATAGCCCAGACCGGTCAGGCCGAGGTCGATCGGGTACATGCCAGGCATGAATTCCAGAGCGCCGTAGATGTTGCCAACGCCCATTTCCAGACCGCCGGAACGCGCAAAGTAACGCACGCCGTTGATGCCTGTGCCGGAGTTGTTGCCGCCGTTTGCAGTGTTGTTCTGCTGGATGCGAACGCGTGCACCCACGGTGACGCCAGCGTCGGATTCGGCTGTCGCGTCGATCTGCAGACGGAAGCGGTGTGTCAGGTCTGTGGAGTCAGTATCGTCAGCTGTGCCGAAAACGCCGTCAAGGCCGGAATTTTCCAGATACAAGATACCAAAGCGACCGTAGCCACCAAATGTAACGTCTGCTGCTGCAACGCCGGCGGTCGCAACCAGAGCCGTTGTAGCGAAGAGAACTTTTTTCATGAGTTTTCCCTCGGTTTGAATTCACATGCCCAAACCGGGGAATCCGGTAAGGGTATGAAGGGTGTTTGCA
>JAGXHC010000029.1 GCA_024636405.1 Sulfitobacter sp.
GACAAAGGTCGACCCGGAGCGTTCAAATATCTTCGGGATCTCCGCGCGCAATTCCTCGCGCAGCTTGTAATCCAGGTTCGCCAGCGGCTCGTCCAGCAACACCAGCCCCGCGTTCTTGACCAGCGCCCGCGCCAGCGCACAGCGTTGCTGCTGCCCGCCCGACAGTTCCAGCGGCTTGCGGTCCAGCATCGGCGTCAATTGCATCAGATCAGCGGTTTCGCGCACCGCGCGGTCAATTTCGTCCTTGGACTGGCCCATCAGCTTCATCGGCGAGGCGATATTGTCGTACACGCTCATCGACGGATAGTTGATGAACTGCTGATACACCATCGCCACCTTGCGGTCCTGCACCCGCATGCCCGTGACGTCGATATCATTCCAGATCACGCGCCCCGTGGTCGGCACATCCAGCCCCGCCATCAGCCGCATCAGCGATGTCTTGCCCGCCAGTGTCGGACCCAGCAGCACGTTCATCGTGCCCTTCTCCAGCGTCAGATCGGTCGGCTGGATATGGGTCTGCGACCCCACCGTCTTGGAGACCCCTTTCAAGTGCAGGCTCATGGTCGGTCTCTCCTCATTCTGCTGCCGCCGTTTTGCCGCCCGCGCGCCGCGCAGCCATCCAACCGTCCAGCGTGTCAATCTGCGCAGGCGTCAGCCGCAGACCCAGTTTGTTGCGCCGCCACACCACATCTTCGGCGGTGCGCGCATATTCGCGCTCCATCAGCCAATCCACTTCGCGCCCCGTCAGGGTCGCGCCGAAATCCTGGCCCAGATCGGTTGCGTCGCGTGCCCCGTCCAGCACCGCCCAGCTTTCGGTGCCATAGGCCCGCACCAGCCGCCGTGCCCAATACGCGCTGAGAAATCCGTGATCCCGCTTCAGCCGCGCAATCAGTTCGTCCACACCGTCCACCGCAAAATCGCCCCCCGGCAAGGCCACACCGGCCGTCCATTTGCCCGGCGTGCCGGGAAAATACCGCACGATCCGGTCCATCGCATCCTCGGCCAGCTTGCGATAGGTGGTGATCTTGCCGCCAAAGACGTTCAGCATCGGCGCGCCGCCACTGTCATTGACCTTCAGCGTATAATCGCGCGTCGCAGCGGTGGCACTGCTGGCCCCGTCATCATAAAGCGGACGCACCCCCGAATAGGTCCACACAATGTCGTCCGCGGTGATGTCCCGCTTGAGGTAATCATTCACAAACCCCAGCAGATAATCGCGTTCTTGCGGGGTACAGACCGGCGTTTCCGAGGGGTCTTCATGTTCCTCATCCGTGGTGCCGATCAGGGTAAAATCGCCCTCGTAGGGGATGGTAAAGATGATCCGCCCGTCGGTGCCCTGAAAGAAATAACATTTGTCGTGGTCATAAAGCCGCCTTGTGACGATGTGACTGCCCCGGACCAGCCGCACACCTTCGGTCGAATTGACGTGCACCTTGTTCTGGATGATCTCGCCCACCCAGGGACCGCCCGCGTTGACCAGCATTTTGGCGCTGATCACTTCGGTTGTCCCGCTTTGCGTATCCTCAACCGTCACGTCCCAGCCGCCATCGACCCGTGCCGCAGACGTCACCTTGCTGCGCACCATGATCCGCGCGCCGCGCGCCTGCGCATCGCGCGCATTCAACACCACCAGACGCGAATCCTCGATCCAGCAGTCGGAATATTCAAATGCCTTCTCAAACCGGTCTTCCAGCGGCGCACCTTCCGGCGTGCCCGGCAACGACAAGGTGGTGGTCCCCGGCAAAATCTTGCGCCCGCCCAGATTGTCATACAAAAACAGCCCCAGCCGGATCAGCCAAGCAGGCCGGCGCCCCCTGAGCCACGGCATCGCGATCGACAGAATGCGCGCTGTGGGCGTGTCCCCCTCAAACCGCGCATCTGGATGATAGGGCAGCACAAACCGCATTGGCCAGCTGATATGCGGCATCGCACGCAGCAGCGTTTCGCGCTCAGCCAGCGCATGACGCACCAGATTGATCTCAAAGTATTCCAGATACCGCAGCCCGCCATGAAACAGCTTGGTCGAGGCCGAAGACGTTGCCGAGGCCAGATCATTCATCTCTGCCAGAACCACAGACATCCCGCGCCCTGCTGCATCGCGGGCGATGCCGCAACCGTTGATCCCACCGCCAATGACGAAAAGATCAACCTGAGCCTGCTGAAATTGCGATTGAGACAACTGGCCCTCCCCTGCCTGATGTTCGTCTTTCATCGTTATTAATAGATACAACTGGACTTTTCGCAAGAACAATTTTCGTTTGTGTTCGCTTTCGCCTCAAGCGAGAGTGACCACAAAGAGGCGATGCCGCGACCTTGGACAGACGGGGCCAAGCGGCGGCAAACGCTTGTGAAATCTGGCCGCGCCGGCATAATGCCCGCAGCGGCCAAAGGGCCATTGGCCCAGGAGGTGCGCCATTTCACAGACATTTCGCCAACCCGATATTCTTGAAATCGCGCGCCGCGACGGCAAGGTCACGGTCGACGGGCTTGCCGAACACTTCGGTGTCACCCACCAAACGATTCGTCGCGATCTGACAGAACTGGCCGATTCCGGCAAACTGGAGCGGGTGCACGGCGGTGCCATCCTGCCGTCGGGCACCATCAATATCCGCTACGATGACCGGCGCAATCTGCACGAGGATGCCAAGATCGACATGGCGCGTGCCTGTGCCCAGCATATCCCCGACGGGTGTTCCATCTTTCTGAACATCGGGACCAGCACCGAAGCCGTGGCGCGCGCCCTGATGCACCACCGCGATCTGATGGTGGTGACCAACAACATGAACGTCGCCAATATCCTTGTTGAAAATCCCGAATGCCAGATCATCGTGACGGGGGGCGCGCTGCGCCGCACGGATGGCGGTCTGGTCGGGAATCTGACCATTGAAACCATCCGCCGGTTCAAATTCGACATTGCCGTTATCGGCTGCTCTGCCATGGACCCGGACGGCGATCTGCTTGATTTCGACATCGAAGAGGTGGGCGTCAGCCAGACGATCATCTCGCGGTCGCGCAAGACCTTTCTGGTTGCGGACCATTCCAAATTCAAACGCATCGCACCGGCGCGCATCGCGTCTGCGGCAGAGGTCGACATGTTTTTCACCGATCAGCCCCTGCCCCGCGGCCTGCAAGCCAAATGCGAAAGCTGGGGCACCGACGTGATTATCGCCGGGGCGTAGGCGTCACTTTCCCTTGCCCCGGATCAACCGGTACACATAGATCACCAGCAGCCCGCCCAACAGCAGGTTCGTCACCGGATTAAGCCATGCCGCGACGCGATCAAACTGGCTTCCCAGCAGAAACCCAGCCCCGGTCAACAGCGCCGTCCAGACCGCCGTGCCGATCAGCGAATAGATGAAAAAGATATGCAGCGGCATGTCCGTCAATCCGGCAGGCACCGAAATCAACGTGCGCACGCCCGGCACCATCCGCCCCAGCAGCACGGCACCCTTGCCATGGCGTTCAAACCAGCCTTCGGCCCGATCCAGATCCGCCGTCGACAGCGTCAGCCAGCGACCGTGCTTTTCCACCAGATGGTACACCCGGTCCTTGCCGATCCGCGCCGCGACCGCGTACCAGATCCATGTGCCGATCAGGCTGCCGATGCTGCCGGCAATCAACACCCCCGCAAAGGTCAGCTTGCCCTCAAACACCAGATAGCCCGCCAGCGGCATGATGACCTCTGACGGGATCGGCGGAAATATATTCTCGGCGAACATCAAAAGCGCGACGGCAAAATAGCCAAGGTCGGCCATCAGCCCTGTGATGAAATCAAACACGGGCGGTCAGTCTTTCAAACGCAAACATACCAGTCTTGAACATACCAGTCTCAGCGTTTTGGCGCGGACTTCTTGGCCACGCGCACCTGCTGCACCTGGTGCGATGGACGCCGCGCGACGATAACCGCCGCCAAAATAGCCAGAAGTGTCATTGCAATCGTCATCTGTCAGTCCCCCACGACAATGTTACCTCGTCCCAACGCAGCCACCTTACGATGGTTCCGAAGCTATGCCATAAACTGACGCCCGCAGACGCCCAAACCCGGCCTTGTCTGCAAAATAGGGCTGGCATCCATCGCGGCAGTCTGCAAGCCATGGCGATGATGGCCGACGCAGTGCCAGTGAAAACCAAACAAGACGGAGATATCACATGATTGAAGAACGCAAATTCTACATCGACGGCAAATGGGTCGCCCCGGCAGAGGCGCGCGATCATCAGGTCATCAACCCCTCAACGGAAGAACCCTGTGCGGTGATCTCGCTTGCCGGCAAGGCCGATACCGATGCCGCTGTGGCCGCCGCCAAAAAGGCGCTGCCCGGCTGGATGGCCACCGCACCCGAAGACCGTATCGCGCTGCTGGAAAAGCTCGCCGGGATCTACAAGACACGTGCAGAGGAAATGGCGCAGGCGATCAGCACCGAAATGGGCGCGCCGATTGACATGGCGCGGTCTTCGCAGTGGGGGGCCGGGTATGGCCACCTGAAGAACTTTATCGCGGCAGCCAAGAAGTTTGAATTTATCGCGCCGCTCGGCGATCACGCCCCCAACGACCGCATTATCCACGAAGCGGTCGGTGTTGTCGCCATGATCACGCCCTGGAACTGGCCGATGAACCAGATCACGCTCAAGGTCGGCGCGGCAGTTGTCGCAGGCTGTACGATGGTGTTGAAACCATCCGAGGAAAGCCCGCTGAGCGCGATGCTGTTTGCCCGCATGATCGACGAGGCCGGTTTCCCTGCCGGTGTCTTCAACCTTGTAAACGGCGATGGCGCGGGCGCAGGTACACAGCTTTCGGGCCACAAGGATGTGGACATGGTCAGCTTTACCGGCTCCACCCGTGCGGGCACCGCGATCTCCAAAAATGCGGCTGACACGCTTAAGAAGGTGCATTTGGAACTGGGCGGCAAGGGCGCCAACCTGATCTTTGCGGATGCCGACGAAAAGGCCGTCAAACGCGGCGTGCTGCACATGATGAACAACTCCGGCCAAAGCTGTAACGCGCCCAGCCGGATGATCGTGGAAACCAGCGCCTATGACAAAGCCGTTGAAACCGCAGGCGAGGTCGCAAGCGGAATTTCCGTTGGCCCTGCCGACCGTGATGGCAACCACATCGGCCCGGTGGTCAATGAAACCCAGTGGGGCAAGATTCAGGATCTGATCCAAAAAGGCATCGACGAAGGTGCGCGGCTGGTTACAGGCGGCACCGGGCGGCCCGAAGGGTTGAACCGTGGCTTCTACGTCAAACCCACGGTCTTTGCCGATGTTACCGACGATATGACAATCGCCCGCGAGGAAATATTTGGCCCTGTGCTGGCGATTATGAAGTTCGAGAATGAAGACCAGGCCGTGCAGATGGCAAACGACACTGAATATGGTCTTACCAACTATGTTCAGACCCAAGACGGCGCGCGGCGCAATCGGCTGGCGCGGCAACTGCGCTCGGGCATGGTCGAGATGAACGGCGAAAGCCGCGGCGCAGGGTCTCCTTTTGGTGGCATGAAACGATCCGGCAACGGACGTGAAGTCGGCAGCTGGGGCATCGCGGATTTCTGTGAAATCAAAGCGATCTCAGGCTGGGCAAACGATCAGGCCTAATCGGGCTTGATTTACGGCGGCGGGGCGCAATGTGTGCCCTGCCGTCATACGATCTGGCCCGCGTGACAATCCTCGCAAACAGTCTCTGACGCGGCGCACAGACACTATTTTGCCCCGTGCCGAGGTGCTTTGGCGGAGCCGCCGATTGATCGGTGTCTTAGCATCGGTCCTGCCCGTAATTTGTCAGCCGTCGATGTGGCCCAGTGAATATTGGCGTGACTTGCCGACGCCACCGCGCAAATTGCACATATCTCACGGTTAAAATCGGTTAACAGCATGTTTCTAAACGACATATCGAGTTGTCAGCTGACAATCCGCGCCTTCTGACCACTGTGTCGAGCATCGGACCCAGATCCAGACCCCCTGCCCCGGCTTTTTGCGTCAGACGCCGCAAATACCCACCCGGATTCGTGATCTCTGCCAGCCGTTCAAGGATGCACAACACGGCAGTCACCGCAGTCGGCAAACCCATGTGCCGTATGGCATCCTTGAACACCTGTGTCTCAATGCCCATCATGGGTATCAGCCGGTCGGCAATATGCGCCATCTCATGCCAGTTGCGCACCGGTTCGGGAAAATAGCTTTTATACTCTGTGCAAATCTCAGTGATCTGCGAAAACTGCGGGGGCTTGTTATGGCTCCCCTGCCCCTCGTCAGGCTTGCGCGGTGAATTGTCAGATGTGCACTGCGTCTGCTGCGCATCAGAGTCAGATAAATTTATATCTTCATACTGTATGTGCCGCTCATTCTGAGCGTCTTTGCTGCTCATTTCCGTTGGGGCAAGATTGTCCAGGCGGGCTTCAATCTGTTCCCGGATGGCGGCCAGGGTGGCGGCATCCGGCTTGCGGCGCAACGCTCTGGCCGCGTCATCGGCCAAGGTGTTGTCACTGTTCGTGTCGATCAACCGCTGCCGCAGGTGTGCGACCTGAACGCGCATGGCGGCAAGCCGTTGACGCTGCGCCGTGGCCTGTGCTGCGTGCGCAAGGATCACGTCACATTGCGCGGCCAAAGGCGACAGATCAAAGCCAAACGCCAAGTCACGGACATTGCCCACACGGCGCGCAAAGCGTTTGCGATTGGCGCTGTCGTGACGGCTGACAATGCCCGACGCCACCAACGCGGCCAGATGGCGGCGCAGGGTGCTGTCCGGCATACCGTTGAGGCGTGTCGCCAAGGTGCGGTTGGACGGAAAGACAATGGCGCCGCAGCGGGCAGGGGTGATGATCCGCTCTGGCAGGAAACTCATCAGCGCTTTGAGAACGCCAAGCGTGCGATGGTTCAGCCCGTAAACCTCTGCCGCATCCGTCAGCGCGGCGAGGATTTCCCATTTATCGATCCCGCCGTTTTCGTCCGATGGGTTCTGAACAGCCGTTGCCAGCCGCCCAAACTGTGTTTGGTGCGCGTGTTTCATGCTAATTTCACGAAAGACAACATCTTACCCGCCCTACACCGCGATGCAGAGTTGACAGAGTTTCCGGTGGCGGTTATCTCAAAAGTGCAAAGATCGAGAATGGCCTTCCGGGATTAGTCCTGGGGGGCTTTTTCTTTTGTTGTCAGTGGTCCGTGCCTCTCCTGTAAGTTGCTTCCTCAATCATCTTCCGACCGATTTTTTTGCCAGCGGTCGTGAAGTTCGTTCAGCAATGTTTCTGCATTGCTGTTTACCCACACATCAAAGCCTTCGGCGGTGCGTGACGGGATGTTCAATGTGACGCCCTTGGCCGTGGCGCGGATGTCGGCCAGGGGGCTGCCATCTGTGCTGCGCAGGGTGCGCGGCTTGGCAGGCGGGGCCGCTTTGGCCTTTGGGGTCTGGGTTGCACGGGCAAAGATCGCCTCGAACCGGGCATCGGAATTGCCCTTGATAAAATCCGGGCCGCGCATGAAGGCCGCAACGCTGGACCGCACGCCCAGACCTTCAAGCGCACGGGCCAGCGCCATCCAGCGGTCACGGCCAATGCCGGGCGCAGAGCCGATTTCGCGCAGGAAGGGCAGGGGGAACGCGGTCCCGACCTTAAGCATGCGCGACAACATCGGCAGATCAATGGACAGCGCCGCCGCGATTGTCTGCCGGTCATACTCCATCTGCTGTAATTGTGCGGCGAAGGACGCCTTTTCAATAAAGCTAAGGTCTTGCCGCGCGGTGTTTTCCTGCCCCTGCGCCATCACCAAGGCGTGGTCATCCAGCTGGCGGATCATGGCCTTGACAGGCTGGCGCAATTCCTTGAGCGCCTTCAGACGGCGGCGGCCATAGACGATCTCGTAACGGCCCGGTTTTTTGCTGTGCGGACGCAGCAGCACCGGCACTTGCTGTCCGTAAGTGCGCAGGCTCTCGATCAGTTGACGCTGTGCGACCGGATCCAGTCCCAGCCGGTCTTCGACGCCAGCGTCATCGATTAGCGCGACGTCAATTTCCTGAACCGCATTTTCCTGCAGCTTGGTCAGCGAGGATTGCAGCGCACCCACGGCACCGCGCGGTGGGGCAGAGGGCTGGGTCGGCGCTGTCGTGGCTGCGGGCCGCACCCTGTCAGGGCGCGTGATTTCGGGGCTAAGAATACCTTTGCGGGCCATTTAACGTCTCCATGCCTGTTGCAGCAGCGATTCCACCTCGTCATTGACAAGATTCAGTGAATCAAGCGCACGGTCATAGGTGTTGCGGTGAAATTGCGACCGCTCCACCTCATAGATCGTCTGTTGGGTCAGACCGGCGTCCGAGATTGCGGTGGATTTCAGCATCGGCGCAATCATCACCTCGACGCCAAACAACTGGCGCAGAAAGGCGACGACCTGTTGTTGGGGGCCATCATTTGGCTCATAGCGGTTGATCAGGAACCGCAGGAAGTCAAATTCCATGTTTGCCCCAGCGTTAGAGACGACATCAAGCAAATCCGCGCTCATCTGAAGGAACTGAGACATGGACGCGACATCAAGCATATTGGGCACGATCGTGATCAGCACCCCGGTGGATGCACAAAGCGCCGACATGGTCAGATAGCCAAGCTGTGGCGGGCAATCAAAGATGATGACATCGTAATTCGCCTCAACCTCCTGCAAGGCGGTGGCAAGGCGCGAATAGAAAGGTGGCTGAATATTATTGAGCAAAGCTTGCGGCGTTTCGTGTTCAAATTCCTGAAGCAACAGCCCGCCGGGGGCCAGATCAATCCCGGTAAAGAAGGTCTTTTGGATGATCTGTGAAAACGGCACCGGATCGTCATAGCGGATCGCGTCATAGATCGTGCCGGACTCGAGGAAATCAAGCTCGGGCAGATAGCCAAACAGCGTTGTTAGAGACGCTTGCGGGTCGATGTCCACGGCCAAGACGCGATAGCCCTTCAGCGCAAGCCGCTGTGCGGTGTGGATCGCGCTGGTGGTCTTGCCCGAGCCACCCTTGAAGTTGAGAAAGGACAGCACCTGTACCTTGTCACCCTCGCGCCGTCCGCGCACATAGGTGCCCGTGGTCTTTGCGGATTTCTCAAGGATCTGGCGCATATCAAGCAGATCGGAGGCGGAATAAAGTCTGCGACCGCCAGAAGTAGAGTCTACCTCGGGGATTTTAGCATCAAAATGAAGTTTGCGCAGGAAGCTGCCGGAGATGCCCAGCATGTCCGCAGCTTCGCCGGCAGAAAAGCGGCGCAATACTTTGCGCGCATCCGGCGCAAAAACCTTGAGCATATGGCTTTGCAATGCCGCACTCAGGTCTTCCGCATTCTCGCGAATACGGGTATTGATCCGGAACTGGCCCAGCCCTTTTGACATCTGTATTTCACCGCTCTCTTGGTAACGCTTTATTTCGCTAGCGCCTTATTTATCGTTTCTTAGCGGAGAAGTTCCTGCTTTGGCAACTGATTCCTGCATATTGGTTGTCATTGGGTCCGCGAAGTGTCCGCGATTGCAACGCTTTGTGGGCCAAAATGGCGCTTTTACGGCGATAAATCGGGGCGGATTTTGCAGGTGCTGTCTGTGATCACCCCCTTGCGGCACGGCGGCTTTCGCGCCACCTGTTTGCCAGAATTGATCCCGCACCGATGGCGTCGGCGGCGATTGGACCGAATGGTCCGCCGTTCCAGCGCAGACCGAACGCACGAAACAGATGGTGCCGGGTGCCTTTTTCGGTGATCGCCTCGGCCAGCACCCGCGCGATGGCAGGACCGGTGTTCAAACCATGCCCGCCCAGTGCCGTAGCGGTCCAGACGCCGGAGTGAAGCTGTTGCAGATAGGGCATTTTGTGGCGCGCGTAGCCCATGATGCCGGTCCAGGCAACGGCGATCTGCACGTCTGAGATTTGCGGAAACACCTGCGCGATGCGCGCCTGCATCAGCGCCGAAAGGTTGGCCGGTGCGCGTGACAGCGCGGACATGCCGCCGCCCCACAAAAGCTCTCCTTCCGGGGTGATGCGAAAATAGTCGCAGCTAAGGCGGGTGTCGGAAATGCCCGCGCGGGTGGTCATGATCTGATCGGCCCTGTCCCCAAGCCCTTGTGTAGAGACGACATAGGTCGCGATGGGCAGCAGGCTGTTGTGCAGTTTGCCAAATTCGGGGCCGGTGTGCCCGCTGCCGCACAGGACGACATACTGCGCGCGGACGGACCCGCCGGCGGTGTGGACGATCTTTTCCGCGCTGTTCAGATCCATCGAGACCATGGCGGAATTTTCAAATATCTGCCCGCCACGTGCCTGCACGGCAGCGGCAAGGCCGGTGCAGTAGTTCAGCGGGTGAATGTGGTGGCCGTCGGAATCAAGAAGCCCGTCGTGGAAACGGTCCGATTTGACCAGATCGCGCAATTCGCGGCGGGGCAGATAGACCTGATCGTGACCATATTCCCGCGCGGCAGTTTCCTGCCAGGCGCGCATGGCGGCGGCATCGGGATAACGCGAGACCGATATCTTGCCGGCGACCGGATTGACGCCTTGCAGCTTCAGATCGCGTGTGTTGTTCAGCACGATCTGCACGCCTTCGCGCGACAGCGCATAAAGCGCGCGCGCGGTCTGTGGGTCGGTGCGGGCAGCGACGGTTTGAATGTCCACCGCAAAGCCGGCGCTGAGCATGCCACCGTTTCGACCGCTGGCGCCCCATCCGATGCGCCGTGCCTCAAGCAGGACAACGCTGAGCCCGCGCGCCGTCAGTTCCCACGCCGTGCTGACGCCCGCGATCCCGCCGCCGACGATACAGACGTCAGCCGCCTGTGCGCCGCTCTGGCGGGGGTAGGGGGGTGCCGCATGGAGGGTGCGGGTGTAGTGGGTGTCGATATAGCCGGTGGTATCGGCGGTCATGCTGTCCCCGCTGCTGCTGAGGTGTGCATGTTGACCGGCCCGCTGGCCCGGTCAAGAGGGGCTTTGGCGCGACGATCAACCCGGTGACAAGCCGCGCAGACGCTCGGACCGGCGACGCAACAGTTCCAGCGTGGCCAGAAGCAGAACGGAGATACCGACCAGCAGCGTGGCCACCGCGAGGATTGTCGGGCTGATTTGTTCGCGCAGGCCGGTAAACATCTGCCATGGCAGGGTTTTTTGCCCGGCAGAACCGACAAACAGAACCACGACGACCTCATCAAACGAGGTGATAAAGGCGAACAATCCGCCCGAGATCACGCCGGGCAGGATCAGCGGCATCTGGACCTTGAAAAACGTGCGGATCGGGCTGGCGCCCATATTTGCCGCCGCGCGCGTCAGCGAGCGGTCAAAGCCGACAAGGGTCGCGGTGACGGTGATGATGACAAACGGAATGCCAAGCGCCGCATGCGCCAGCACGACGCCGATATAGGTGCCCTGCAACCCGATGCGGCTGTAGAAAAAATACATGCCCGCAGCGGAGATAATCAGCGGCACGATCATCGGCGAGATCAAGATTGCCATGATCGCGCGGCGAAACGGCACGTGCGGTTGACTAAGACCAATGGCGGCAAGCGTGCCGAAGCTTACAGACAGCAAGGTTGCCGCCGGGGCGATCTGGATCGAATTGCGTACCGCGTTCTGCCAGTCCTGATTGGTAAAGAAATCGCGGTAATGCTTCAGCGAATAGCCTGCCGGGTCAAACCGCAGCATTTCGGGGGTGAAGGTAAAGAAGTTTTCCGCGTTGAAGCTGAGCGGCATCACAACCAGGATCGGCGTGATCAGGAACACGAATATCGTGCCGCAGATCACCCGGAAGGTATAATGCCACAGCACCTGACCGGAGGTCAGATAGGGCGGCACCTTGGCCCGGTAGCGGCCCTCATAGGTCCAGAAGATCAGCCAGCCGAAGAACCAGCCGAACAGCGCGCCGATCACAAGGCCGGGAATGCCTGCGGCCAGCACATAACCGGCAATGGCCATCACAATGCTCAGGCCCCAGCGTGCGGGGCGTTCGGGCAGGAATTTGACCATCACATAGGCGACGATCGCCATGATAACCGCGCCGATGATCATGCCCATGGGGCCGCTGCCGTGGGCGGTGCCCACAAACAGACCCGCCAGCGCGCCAAAGGCGGCAACCACCGGCATGTAAAAGGACGGTGCGGTGCGTTTGATCGGTGTCAGTGCGGCCATGTGATCAACCCCCCAGCTTGACGTTGTCGATGCCGACGATCTTGTCATAGGCATAGTAAAGCAGCAGCACGGCAGCCAGCAGGATGGCCCCAAGTGCCGCCCCCAGACCCCAGTTCAGCGACTGCGAGATGTGATAGGCAATGCGGTTCGAGATGAACGTGCCCGTGGTCCCGCCGACGATTTCGGGCGTGATGTAGTAACCGATGGACAGAATGAACACGAGGATGGACCCCGCACCGATGCCGGGAATGGATTGCGGGAAATAGACCCGCCAGAAGGCGGTCCAGTTCGTCGCGCCAAGGCTTTTGGCGGCGCGCAGATAGGTCGGTGCAATGGTCGACATCACGGAATAAAGCGGCAGGATCATGAACGGCAGCAGGATATGGGTCATCGCAATGATCGTGCCGGTCTGGTTGTTGATCAGCGCAAGCCGGGTGTCATCGCCGACAATGCCGAGCCACACGAGCGTGTCATTGATCACACCTTGTTGTTGCAACATAACCTTCCACGCGGATGTGCGCACCAAAAGCGATGTCCAGAAGGGCAAAAGAACAAGGATCATCAACAGGTTAGCCGTGCGTGTCGGTAGATTGGCCAAAATCCACGCCACCGGATAGCCGAGCAGGATGCAAGAGCCGGTGATGATCACGGACATGACCATCGTGCGCCAGAACAATGTCAGATAGATCTGCTGGTTCTCGGGGCGCATTTCCGGCCCGTCGGGTGATTTTTGCATGTCCACGGCGTTGAGGAAGTAACCGTTGGTGTATTTCGGGCTATAGGCCTGAATCGTGCGCCAGACATCCATGCTCTGCCAGTCTTTGTCGGTCTTGGCGAAAGCTTCGGTAAAGTTGACGGTTTCAAA
>JAGXHC010000213.1 GCA_024636405.1 Sulfitobacter sp.
ATCGCAATCTATCCGAACCTGAACTTTGCCGATCCGGTCTGGCGCGCTGTGATGCGCGACGTGCGATTCCGACGGGCATTGAGCCTTGGCATTGACCGCCGCATGATCAACCGCGCCCTTTATTTCGGACTGGCCAAGGAAGGGGGCATGACCGCATTGTCCACCAGCCCGCTTTATGATGCGTCCAACCTTGCGGCATGGTCGCAGACAGATCTTGAGCAAGCCAATGCGTTGCTGGACGAGATGGGTCTGACAGAACGCACGCCGTCAGGTCTGCGCAAGTTGCCGGACGGACGACCGATGGAATTTGTCGTCGAGACCGCAGGCGAACGGCAGGAAGAGGAGAGCGCGTTGGCCATCGTGACCGACACCTGGCGCGATCTGGGTATCCGGCTGATCATGCGCCCGCTGGACCGCGATATCCTGCGCAACCGGATTTATGCGGGCAGAAGCATGGCCGCCGTCTGGTTCGGCTGGGACGACGGTATGCCATCGCCCGATACGTCGCCCGCCTATCTTGCCCCCACAAATCAGGAATTTTTCGCCTGGCCGATGTGGGGACAGTTTTACCAGACCGGCGGCGAGGCAGGCGAAGCACCCGATATGGCGGCGGCGCAAGAACTGATGGACCTGCTGGAACATTGGAACCGCACCCGCGACACCGCAGATCGGCGCAGGATCTGGCAGCGGATGCTGGCGATCCACGCAGAACAGCAGTTTGGCATCGGCATTCTGGCCGAAGCACCGCAGCCTGTCGTGGTGTCCAAAAGGCTGCAAAACGTGCCCGAAGTCGGCATCTGGGCGTTTGATCCCGGCGCGCATTTCGGGGTTCACCGGATTGACGAATTTTTCTTTGACGATCCGTTCCAGCAGGTGACGCAATGATGTTCCTGCGCTATGCCGTCTATCGGTTCTTCACGATGCTGCTGACGCTTTGGGTGGTGTCGATCCTGGTCTTCGTGATCATCAATCTGCCGCCCGGAGACTATCTGAGCAATCAGATCGCTGAATTGCGCGCCACCGGGCAGGCCGAAGGCGTGGCCAAGGCGGAATTCCTGCGTCATGAGTATGCGCTGGACCGGCCATTGTACCAGCAATACCTGATCTGGGTGGGTATGGCGCCGGGGCCGCAAGGGTTTTATGGCCTGATCCAAGGCAACTTTGGCTGGTCGTTTGAATTCGACCGCCCCGTCGCAGAGATTGTTGGCGGCGCGCTGTGGCTCACGGTGTTGGTCAATCTGGCGGCGGTGCTTTTCGTCTATGCCGTGGCCCTGCCGTTGGGGGTGCTGGCGGCGGCGAAATCTGAGACCTGGGTGGATTATACGGCCGGGTTCATCGGGTATCTTGGCCTGGCCACACCGAACTTTTTGCTGGCGCTGATCCTGTTCTACTACGGTCACAAGTATTTTGACCTGCCGATCGGCGGGCTGATGGCACCCGGCTTTGACGGCGAGCCGATGTCATGGCCCAAGGTGCAGTCCGTCCTGTTGCATCTGATCGTTCCGACCTTCGTGATCGGCACAGCGGGGGCTGCTGCGATGATGCAACGGCTACGCGCCAATATGCTGGACGAATTGAGCAAGCCCTACGTGGAAACCGCAAGGGCCAAAGGGCTGGGCCCTACGCGTCTGCTGGCGAAATATCCGCTGCGCATGGCGTTCAATCCCTTCGTCGCGGATATTGGCAACCTGTTGCCGGCGATGGTGTCAGGCTCGGTGCTGGTATCGGTGGTGCTTGGCTTGCAGACAATCGGGCCATATCTTCTGGCGGCGCTCAAGTCGCAGGATCAGTTTCTGGCCGGTTTCGTGCTGATGTTCGTGGCGTTGCTGACGCTGATTGGTACGATGATATCCGACATGCTTTTGGTGCTGCTTGACCCGCGCATACGCTATGGCGGGCGTCCGGGATGAGCACACAACCCTCCAACCGATTTGTCGATACCGAACCGTGGTTTGATGACACCGATCTGAGTGCGCCGGAACGTGCGGACATGGATGCGTCAGCCTGGATTTTGGTTTGGCGAAAGTTCCGGCGGCACCGGCTGGCGCTGATCTCGGGGCTGTTTTTGCTGATCTGCTATCTGATCCTGCCGGTGGCGGGTTTTATCGCGCCTTATACCCCGAACGAGCGCAGCGCAGACTATTTGTTCGCGCCGCCGCAAAGCATCAATCTGTGGCATGAGGGCGCCTTTATCGGGCCATATGTCTACCCGGTCACGGCTGAGGCCGATCTGGTCAATTACCGCTGGACCTATACGGCAGACGAAACGCGCCCGATGCCGCTTGAGTATTTCTGCGAAGGTCGCGAATACCGCCTCTTCGGGCTGATCGCATCGGATACGCATCTGTTCTGCGCACCCGAGGGCGCGACCGTGTTTCTGTGGGGGTCCGACAGGCTGGGCCGGGATGTCTTCAGCCGCATCCTGTTTGGTGCGCAACTGTCGTTGACGGTGGGTCTGATCGGGATCACGGTTTCGTTTACGCTGGGCATCTTCTTTGGCTCCATCGCGGGGTATTTCGGGGGCAGGATCGACTGGGTCGTGAACCGCGCGATCGAAATCCTGCGCTCCTTGCCGGAGTTGCCGCTGTGGCTGGCGCTGTCGGCGGCCGTGCCGTCAAACTGGGGACCGGTGGCGGTGTTTTTCATCATCTCGATCATTCTGGGTATTCTTGACTGGCCGGGGCTGGCGCGTGCAGTGCGGTCCAAATTCCTGTCGTTGCGCGAAGAGGAATATGTCAAGGCCGCCGAGATGATGGGCGCAAGCCCCGCCCGTGTGATCCGGCGGCACCTGTTGCCCAATTTCATGTCACACCTGATTGCCAGCGCGACTTTGTCGATCCCCGCAATGATCCTGGGCGAAACCGCCCTGTCGTTCCTGGGCCTTGGCTTGCGCGCGCCGGCGGTCAGCTGGGGTGTCATGCTCAACGATGCGCAGAACCTCGCAAGCATCGAGATATACTGGTGGACAGCCATCCCGATGCTGCCGATCATTGTGGTGGTGCTGGCATTCAATTTCCTCGGCGACGGGCTGCGCGCGTCGCTGGACCCTTACAAGAGCTGAGGGTCACAATGGATGATGACAGCGCCCCTTGCTTTGCCCATCTGCTGGTCAATGGCCAACCCGTCGATGCCCAGACCCGTGCCGATGTCGCGCGTTTCCGCAAGGCCGAACGTGCGCGCCTGATGGCCCTGCGCCGGGCAGTGCCGATAGATGCGCTCAACATGCAATCGCGGTTGGTGGCCGCCGAACTTGATCCTCTGATCGCGCCTGCGGCTGGCATGACGATCGCCGCCTACTGGCCGATCCGGGGGGAACTGGATCTGCGCGGCTGGATGACAACAGCCCATGCCGCAGGCGCGCGGATAGCACTTCCGGTGGTGGTGCAAAAGAACGCACCGGTCGCATTTCATCTGTGGTCGCCCGGTTGCACGATGACGCGCGGTGTCTGGAACATTCCGGTGCCGACCGAGGCCGCGGTCGTGACACCCGATGTGGTGATCTCACCGCTGCTGGGCGTGGACGCGTCCGGCTACAGGCTGGGCAATGGCGGCGGGTATTATGATCGCACGCTGGCGGCCATGCCGCACATGCCGCTGGTGATCGGCGTGGGCCATGATTTCTGCCCAATCACCACGATCTTTCCGATGCCGTGGGACGTGCCGATGCAAATTGTCGTCCTGGGCAACGGCGAAGTGATCACGCATCGTTCGTAACGCGCGTTCCCCGCTCCGGTTCTTCTGGCCGAAAATATCCCGGGGGGTCCGGGGGGCAGCGCCCCCCGGTCGGTCCGGGCGCCCGTCAGGGCGACCGGAAGCGGATCAGCTGTACCAGCCGCCCATTTTCACTTCGGTATCCGTGCCCACCATTTTGGCAAATGCCTCAGGATCCTGCGTGCCGCCATCGCGGCCACGGTAGTGGTAGGGATAGACAAAGGCTGGCTTGAACTCGGCCACGGCAGAGGCCGCCGCGTTGGCATCCATCGTGAACGGCAAATTCATACAGACAAACGCCAGATCAATATCCGTCAACGCGCGCATTTCGGGTGTGTCTTCGGTATCGCCGGAAATATAGACGCGGAACCCGTCAAAATTCAGGACATAGCCGTTGTCGCGGCCCTCAGGGTGAAAATTCTTGCGCTCCTCGGTGATATTATAGGCCGGAATGGCTTCGATCGCCAATTCGTTGAAACTCGCCGTTTCGCCATTGGCGACCTGGCTTGCCTTGGCTTTCAGCGCGTCGGGAAGCATGGCAAAGACGGCTGGGTTGGCAATGATCTGCGTCTCATCTCCCACAAGGGCGGCCAGTGTGTCGGCGTTGTAATGGTCACCGTGTTCGTGCGTTATCATGATCAGATCGGGCTTCGGAAAATCGGCGTACATTGCCGCATCGCCAACCGGATCGACATGGATCGTGCCGATGGGCGTCTCCATCACAAAGGACGCGTGGTCCACGGGATGCACGGTGATCGGGCCTGCGGCGGTGTCGAACATGTCGCCCGAATGGGCCGCCGCACGCGCGGCATAGGGCAACATCGTAATGGCGCCAGCGGCTGCGGCGGAAGTGGCAAGAAAATGGCGGCGTGTCTGGGTCATGTCAAAGCTCCTTTGTGACTATTGCGTATGACCTAGCGGCCAACAGCCCCGTTTCAATGTCAGCGCTCAGCGGTCGTCGCCCCCACTTTCCGGCTCTTGCAATTCGTCGTCCTGCATTGACGCCTGGGCCGCAGCACTGACGGCCTTCTTTTCTTCATCCGTCAGGTCATCAACCTTGCCATCGGCCAGCCGCACCGTCACTTCGCGGTGGGCAAAGCGGATACCTTCGCGTTCAAACAGCGCCCGGATATCCTCATAGACACGTTTGCGCACCAGCCATTGATCACCGGGTTTGGTCATGAATTTGACGCGGATGATCATGGCGCTGTCCTGCATTTCAATCACGCCTTGCGATTTCAACGGCTGGATAAAGTTCTCACCGATCACCGGATCGTCCAGAAGTTCCACACCAAGTTTCTTGATCAGCTTGCGCACCCTTTCGACATCGGTGTCATAGGTCACCCGCAGGGGCAGTTTCATGATCACCCAGTCGCGCGAAAAATTCGTCATGACCTGCAATTCACCAAAAGGAATGGTGTGCAGGTAGCCAAGGTGATGGCGCAACTGGAACGACCGGACGGAGATCTTTTCGACCGTGCCTTTGACGCCGCCCACATCAAGGTATTCGCCCTTGCGAAAGGCGTCGTCGAACAAAAAGAACGCCCCCGCAAAGATATCGCGCACCAATGCCTGAGACCCGAAACCGACGGCAATGCCAATGATGCCGGCACCGGCAAACAGCGGCCCGACGTTGATGCCCACTTCCATCAGCGTGATCAGCAGGACGGTCACCACCACCACGATCAGGATGACATTGCGAAACAGCGGCAGCAGCGTGGCCAGACGGCTCGCGGAAGACCCGCCGCCTTCGTCGCCCAGTTCCGCCTCCACCTCGTCGCCGCGTTCTTCTTCGATCTTGGTGTCGATCCAGATGCGAAAGGCGTGATAGACCACATAGCCGATAAAGATGATGACCATGATATCAAGCAGTTGATCGGCGAAATTCTCGACCATTCGGGCGCTGTCATTGTCCCAGATATAGAAAAACGCATAGGCGCCGGCCACAAAGGCAAGGATGCCCGCAACCCGGCGCGCCAGTGCCTCGAAGGAATTGAGGGTTGTGCGTGGTTGCAGGGCCGCGCGGGCCTGTGCTTCTGCAACAGCAAGGCGGGCGTCCTCGACGGCATCGGCCTGCCGAACGGCGTCGCTGCGTGTGTCGTCATCCGTAAACTGCGACGCCTCGGCCCGGACAGCGGCAAGAGCGTCTTCTTCTGCGCGGACTTCGTTCACATGACGCATGCTGCGCGCGCGCGCGAAACTGCGTTCAATAACGTAGTTGATCACGCCGTACACCACGACGATTGAGATCAGGATGCCGTAAGCACCGGCGATCAGGGGGATGGAGCTGGGGTTGGCGAGCACAAGGTCATAGGTCAGTTCGACCCATGCAAAGAGTACATAGAAAATCACCAGTGGCGCCCAGACTTTCACCAGCGTGCGGGTGACGACGCTGACGTCCTCCATCGGTCTTCCTTGGCGCAACGCCTGCGAGATGGCGCGACGGTTGACCAGCACCAGCAAGATATTGAGCAGCACGATCAGCGCCGACAGCATTGATGCGAGGAATGCATAAACATCGTAGTTCAGCCCCAACTCACCGATCCAGAGACCAAAAAGGATGGCGCAGATGTCGAGTGAACCAAGGATCCACAACCAACGGTGCAGTCGTTTGGCATCACGGTCCGACAGGACCGGAATGCGATATTGCGACAGGAACGGCGACAGGATCATGCGCCAAAGACCGGCCACGAAGCGGCAGGCGAAATAGCCGATATTGGTCAATGTCACGGTGAACTGAACTGCCGTGTCGTGCAACGTCCCGAAGATCGTGACACCCAGCGCATAGGCCACCGCCATGGACACGAGGATCCCCACAACCCCCATCACAAAACGGTAGAACAGGAACGGCATCTTGTCCGCATAGCCTTGCGGATTTTCCTTGATCCGCGCCACCACGAAGCGTTTGGCGATCCGCTTGCCCCATATCTCCCGCTCTACCACCGCCCCGACGGCAAAAAGCGCCAGACCGTAAAAGAGCGTTGTGGCAAAGGCCATGATGGTGCCGTCGGGGCTGGCGGCGCGCAAGATATACCCAACCTCATTGAAGGCGTCCGGCAACAGCAGCAATCGCTCAATCAGTGCGGCGCGAAACCGGACCGCCCTGTCCTGCATCTTCATCAGCGAAGAATGCTCTGGCGCCGCATCCGCCTGGACCGCGTCTGTGACCGGCGGAGGTGCGGGCGTCACGAGATTTCCGTCAGTGTCGACCACGATGACATTCACGCCGCTTTCGGCGGCCTGTCGGATTGCTTCCTGGATGATCTGCGGATCTGAGGTTTCGGTATCTGTCTGGGTCGGAAAGAGCGATGCCACGCCTTGGGCGCGACCGGGATCGGGGGCTGCGGTACACAGCACGCCAAGCACCGTCAGAAAAATCAGAAGTCCGCGCATATGTCCCCGCTTGGCCTTTGCGGCCTTGGTATTATGCTATGTCAGGGGCGACCTTATTGCAATTGATCCGCGCGTGAATGGCATCGGTCCAGTCACGGTGTCGTGCACCATTTTACATGCCCGCAGCAATTGTGCGATAGCAGGCATGATTCCCGCCCCTGCGCGCGCGCCGATGCTGGCGCCACTGCCAAAGGACATGTCGATGAGCCAGATCGCCACGCAAGACCGCATCGCCGTTCTGGGGTTGGGTTATGTCGGACTGCCGCTGA
>JAGXHC010000214.1 GCA_024636405.1 Sulfitobacter sp.
GTGGTAAACTCAAGCCAGGGCGGCGGCACGAAAGACACTTGGGTTTTGGAGGAGTAGCACAATGCTAGGCAAAACCGCAGGAGGTCTGTACTGGATGTTCCGCTTGCTTGAGCGCGGCGAGAATACAGCACGCATGGTCGAGGCAGGGTTTCGGATGGCCCTGACCCGCTCTACCGACAGTGAAACGGAGTGGAAATCGGTCGTTACAACGTCAGGGGTACGCGCAGGCTATGACGCCATCCATGATCAGTACACCGCCAAAGAAGTCATCGACTATCTGCTGCGCGACACCCGCAACCCGTCAAGCGTGCTGTCGGTCAGCAAATCGGCGCGCGACAATGCACGGCTGGTGCGCACCGCGCTAACCACGGAAGTCTGGGAAGCCGTCAATGAAAACTGGATGGTTCTGACCGATCTGCTGAAAGACACCATTCAGGAAAAAGACCTGCCCGCCGCACTGGCCACGATCCGGCAGCATTCTGCGTTGGTGCGCGGTGCCTTGCATGGCACGATGCTGCGCAATGACATCTATGATTTCTCGCGGCTTGGCACCTTCATTGAACGTGCCGATAACACGGCGCGGATCATTGACGTGAAATACTACACCCTGTTGCCCTCGGTCAACTTTGTCGGGTCGTCTTTGGACAACGTGCAGTGGGAGACGGTGCTGCGATCCGTGTCGGCGCACCGGTCGTTCCGCTGGCTGAACCAAGGCGATATGACTGCGTCCGCCATCGCTGATTTCCTGATCCTTGATCGTCGCCTGCCCCGATCGCTGGCGTTTTGCATAAGCCAGGTGGTTGACCAGCTCGACGCGCTGTCTGATGACTATAAGGTGACGTTGCCATGCAACGAGATGGCCCGAAAGCTTGATCAGGGAATGAAATCACGCGACATCGGCGGAATATTCGAAGATGGTCTTCACGAGTTTATCAGCACTTTCATCGGCAAAAACAACGCGTTGGCGATGCAGATCGAAACTGATTTCAGGTTTAATAAATAGGCTCTCAGCATATGCTTCTTCACATCAGCCACACCACGCAATACGCCTATGACCAGCCAGTCGATTATGCGCTGCAACAATTGCGGCTGACGCCTCAGTTGGCGGGATGCCAACGCATTGTTGATTGGAAAATCACCGTTGATGGCGGCACCGTAGAGGCGTCTTATACCGACCATCACGGCAATGACGTGCATTTGATCAACGTCGATGCGGGCGGCGTATCCGTCTCTATCACGGCTGCCGGCTCGGTCGAGACGACTGATACAGCCGGCATTGTCCCGCTGCCGAAAAATGGGCCGCCTTTGTGGTATTTCAGCCAGACAACTGCGCTGACCACGCCCGGCCCCGCGATTGAAAAGCTTGCAGACGAAATTGCCGGCGAGGCGAACAATCTTGACCGTCTGCACGACCTGTCGCGTCTTATCGCCAAGCGGGTCAAGTATGGCACAGAGGGCACCTATGTCGCCACAACCGCCGAAGAGGCCGTGCAAGGTGGCGTTGGCGTGTGCCAGGACCATGCGCATATCTTTATCACCGCGGCACGGGCGGGCGGCACTCCGGCGCGCTATGTCAGCGGATATCTGATGATGGACGGCCAGGTCGACCAAGACGCCAGTCATGCTTGGGCCGAAGCCTATGTCGAAGGGCTTGGCTGGGTCGGTTTCGATATCTCGAACACTCAATCGCCCGATGAACGCTATGTGCGTCTGGCTGTTGGCCGCGATTATCACGATGCGGCCCCCTTTTCGGGCATGCGCGTCGGCAACGCCAAAGAAACAATGATTGTAAACCTGCAAGTCCAGCAGTAAATCGGGCCAACGCTTTGGCGGAACCCCGAGCAATGTTATAGACGGATATATCAAATGACCTATTGCGTTGCGTTGCGCTTGGAAAAAGGGCTGGTTTTCATGTCCGATACCCGCACGAATGCGGGCGTCGACAACTTTTCCACGACCCGCAAGATGTTCACTTTTCAGACACCCGGCGAACGCCTGATCACAATCATGACAGCGGGTAATCTGGCCACAACGCAATCGCTGATCAGCCTGCTGGAGGAACGGTCGAAAATTGCGCTTGAGCGTGACCCAAGCATCATGCGCGCCTCGACCATGTTTCAGGTAGCCCGGCTTGTGGGGCAGACCCTGCGCGAAGTGATTGTCGAGATCCAGAACAAGGGCCAGATGACTGCCGCCAGCTTTCAGGCGACCGTGATTGTCGGCGGTCAGATCAAAGGTGGGATGCCGACCCTGTTTTTGGTCTATCCAGAAGGCAATTTCATCGAAATCACCGAAGACACCCCGTTCTTTCAGATCGGAGAGACAAAATACGGCAAGCCGATTCTGGTACGCGCCTATGAACCAACGATGAGCCTGCAAGACGCGGTAAAACTGCTGCTTGTCTCGTTTGATTCAACGCTCAAGGCAAATTTGTCTGTCGGCCTGCCCATCGACGTGCAGACCTATGACAATGACACCTACGAAGTCGCGACCAAGACCCGGATTGAATCCGAGGATCCGATGTATCAGTCAATCTCGAAAGGCTGGGGCGATGCGCTCAAGTCCGCGTTCCAGACCCTGCCGTCTTACGATATCGAATCCGGCAAGCGCGAAAGCTGAACGGTGCAAGGCAAACCGGCGCAAGATCGCGCCAACTTGCCTTGTCAGAGCCGAATTCAGGCGGTTTGATCGAACAACCGCTTGCGCGCTGCGGCATATTCATTGGCAAAACGGTCCACCAATTCAGCCGCTGGCATCACCGATTTCACAGCGCCGATCCCCTGCCCCGCACCCCAGATTTCCTTCCAGCTTTTCGGCTTTTGCCGGTCCGGGCCGAAATCCATGTTCGACGGATCAGAGCGTTCAAGATTGTCGGGATCCATCCCTTGCGCCGCGATCGACGGCTTGAGGTAGTTGCCCCAAACGCCCGTGAAAAGATCGGAATAAACGATATCAGAGGCACCTGAATCGGCCACCATCTGCTTGTAGCGTGCATCGGCATTCGCCTCGGTCGTCGCGATAAACGCTGACCCGGCATAGCCACCGTCAGCGCCCATGGCTTGTGCCGCCAGGATACTGTCGCCACGGGCAATCGCGCCAGACAGAAACACGGGCCCGTCAAACCATTCGCGTATCTCCTGCATCAGCGCAAAGGGCGACAACGCACCCGCATGCCCCCCTGCCCCGGCAGCCACCGCAATCAGGCCATCTGCGCCTTTTTCAATCGCCTTATGGGCAAAGCGGTTGTTGATGATGTCATGCAGCACCACGCCCCCTACCCCATGCGCGGCATCGTTCAGCCAGGTTTGGGCACCCAGCGACGTGATCCACAAAGGCACCTCGTGCTTCACGCAAATCTCGACATCCCGCTCAAGACGCGCATTCGACCGGTGCACGATCTGGTTTACCGCATAGGGTGCCGCCGGCGTGTCGGGGTTCGCCTGATTGTGACGGTCCAGCTCCTCTTTGATGCGGGTCAGCCAGCGGTCAAGCTCGATCGGGTCGCCTTGTTCCTCGCGCGCGTTAAGCGCGGGAAAGCTGCCCACGATGCCCGCCTTGCACTGTGCAATCACCAGATCGGGGTTCGAGATGATGAACAAAGGGCTGCCAATCAATGGAATGCGCAAGGTGTCGAAAAGGGCGGGAAGGGTCATGGGTGTCTCCGGGAATGAATATTTGCGGCAGCGTTACACCGCGCATGTGTTTTGGGAATGCCCGACGTCGCGTCGGACAGTCCCGGATCGCCTGAAATCAGAGCCTAAACAGCCTCGATAATCGTGACATTGGCGATGCCGCCGCCCTCACACATGGTTTGCAGGCCGAACTTCTTGCCCCGCGCATGCAGGCTGTGCACCAGCGTTGTCATCAGCCGCGCCCCCGAAGCGCCAAGAGGATGGCCAAGAGCGATGGCACCGCCGTTGACATTCAGCCGCTCTGGGTCTGCACCGGTGTGTTTCAGCCACGCCATCGGAATCGGCGCAAAGGCTTCGTTCACCTCGAACAGATCAATATCGTTGATCTTCATCCCGGCCCGCGCCAGCGCCCGGTCCGTCGCAGGCAACGGCTCTTCAAGCATGATCACCGGATCGCCCGCCGTCACCGTCAGGTTTACGATGCGGGCTTTGGGGGTGAGGTTATATTTCTTCAACGCCGCCTCGGACACGATCAATACAGCCGCTGCCCCGTCACAAATCTGCGACGCATTTGCAGCCGAGATCATGCCGTCTGGCTGAAGCAGTTTCACGCTGGAAATAGACTCTAACGTTGCGTCTTCGCGGATTCCTTCGTCATGGGCGTGTACCCCGCCCTCGACCGCAAGCTGCACGATCTCGGCATCAAAGCGCCCTTCGTCACGCGCCACTGTCGCCCGCTTGTGGCTTTCCAGCGCATAGGCATCCAGCTGTTCACGGTTGAACCCGTACTTGTGCGCGATCATCTCGGCTCCGGTAAACTGGCTGAAATGTCGCGTGCCAAACCGTGCCTCGATGCGGTCGCTGAAAGGCCCCTCGCCCAACCCCGCCTTGGCATGCAAGGTGACGTTGGACATCATCGGTACGCGCGTCATGCTTTCCACACCCATCGCCACGATCACATCCTGCGTGCCCGACATCACCGCCTGTGCCGCAAATTGCACCGCCTGCTGAGAGCTGCCACATTGCCGGTCAATCGTCACTGCAGGCACTGATTGAGGCAATTTCGACGCCAGCACGCAATTGCGCCCAAAGGCAAAAGACTGCTCTCCGGCCTGGGTGACGCAGCCGACGATCACGTCGTCGATCACCGCCCCGTCGATCCCCGCGCGATCCACCAGCGCGTTCAGTACTTCGGCGCCCAGATTGGCAGGGTGCCAGTCGCGCAAAGCGCCGTTTCTGCGCCCGCCCGCAGTCCGCACCGTTTCAACGATATATGCATCAGCCATCTGTGTTTCCTCCCTGAAAAGTGGTTACTTTGGTGCCATCCGGATCGCACCATCAAGGCGGATCGTCTCACCGTTCAGCATCGGGTTATCGATGATTGCCCCGACCATCTTGGCGTATTCCGACGGATCGCCCAAGCGACTGGGAAAAGGCACCTGCGCGCCCAAGGATGTTTGCGCTTCCTCGGGCAGGCTGGCCAGCAGCGGTGTCAGGAACAGGCCCGGTGCAATCGTCATCACGCGGATACCGTAGCGCGCCAGTTCGCGTGCGATGGGCAGGGTCATCCCCACAATACCCCCCTTAGAGGCTGCATAGGCCGCTTGCCCGATCTGGCCATCAAAGGCCGCGACAGAAGCGGTGTTGATGATCACACCGCGTTCTTCGCCAAGCGGGTCAGCCTTGTGCAAGGCCGCTGCGAATTTTGAAAGCACGTTGAATGTACCCAGCAGGTTCACGTTGATCACGCTTGCAAAGCTGTCCAGCGGCAAGGCAAAGCCCTCGCGGCTTACGACCTTTGCGGGTGGCCCGATGCCTGCACAGTTCACCAAGATACGCGCCTTGCCCTGCACCCCCTCGGCCTCGGCGATTGCAGCCTCGACCGCGCTTTCATCCGTCACGTTTACCTTGAAGAAGACCCCACCGATTTCAGCTGCCTTGGCCTCTCCCATCTCGGCATTCATGTCGAAAATAGCGACCTTCGCACCGCCCTTTGCCAGCATTTCCGCCGTGGCCCCGCCAAGGCCCGAAGCCCCGCCAGTGACGATTGCGGATTGTCCTTGAAGTTCCATGGCTTTTCTCTCCCTGCAGACGGGCTGGTCTGCCTATCTAAATCAAATCCTGTGGAATGTTGCGCGGGTTTGGGCGAAGTACAATCTAAAAGGCCCCAAGGTGCAAAATATCGCGTGGGAGGAGGCGATTCGTTGTTTCCCCCAAAGCAACACGCCACATCGCGCGATACCGCTGCCCGTGGGCGAAACCGGCTTCGGGAAGGCAACTTATCCACAGGCAGCGGCTGAAACTGTGGAAAAACAAGCGCTTAAATCAGGTCAGCCGGGATAACACCCCGATATTGTGGCATTTTCTGAGCGATCCACATCTGATCATGGCCTGATCAAATGCCGGATTTTGCAAGAAATACTTGCCAAGAGACCAATCCCTTGCGACAAAGAACGAAATAGAACGCACTACCGCAAAAAAGCGTTCCTACCGAGGGCAGTTATGGCAGACACTATTCGCATCAATGAACGGGTGCGCATCAACGCTGAGCATTTGGCATCCGCATTGGAAAACCACATGCTCAAGA
>JAGXHC010000215.1 GCA_024636405.1 Sulfitobacter sp.
ATGGATCTGCTGTCCTTGAACGAGGGCCACATCCGGCCGGCCATATTCGTGGCGGTGGTGCTGCTGATCGTGACATCGGCCATTCCCTTCGTGCCCGGTGCCGAAGTCGGTTTTGCGTTGCTGTTCATCTTCGGTGCGCAGGTGGCGCCGCTGGTCTATCTGGCGATGGTCACGGCGCTGCTGCTGGCGTTTTTGCTTGGCCGCCTGGTGCCGCTGACGGCTGCGGCGCGGTTTCTGGGGTTTCTGGGCTTGCAGCACGCGCGTGCCCTTGTCCTTGATATGGCCGCACGCGACCGCGCTGATATCCTGCCGTTATTGGCGTCCAATGCACCTGCGCGGCTGATCCCCTTGCTGCTGCGACACCGCTACCTTGCCATCCTGCTGCTGTTGAACCTGCCGGGAAATTCGCTGCTGGGGGGCGGTGGCGGGCTGGCATTTGTCGCGGGGTTCAGCAGGGTCTTCTCATTCCCGGCCTATCTTCTGACGGTCCTTCTCGCGGTCGCACCGATTCCGCTTTATTTCGTATTGATGGCATAGTTGCGCCGTCGCACGCGCCTGAACGCTTGTCCAAAGCGGGCTGAGACTCTATAGCGAGGTGGAGTAGTCATTTCCGCCGCTTTGGGATTCCAAAGTAATGGCAGTGGTTCCTTGGACGATTGCACTGAACCCGGCGGCGCGCATATGCGCGCACAGACCGGCGCGGCGCATGCCGCCCAAGGTTCTGAGAAAAGAAAAAGGAAGCCAACAGGTTGGAAGCACAACAATGGACGCGCGCCCTCTCGAAATATCGGGAGCCCGTGACGCTGCGTAGCATTTATGAGCTGATCGTCACGCTCACTCCTTTTGCGATTCTCTGGGGGCTGTCCTGGTGGGCCCTGTCGATCAGCAATTGGCTGGCGCTGGGACTGGCGGCGGTCAATGCGCTGTTTCTGGTCCGTATTTTTCTGATCCAGCACGATTGCGGGCATGGGTCGTTTTTCAAAAACCGACAGGCCAGCGACTGGATCGGGCGCGCGCTTGGCGTGCTGACACTGACCCCCTATGACGTCTGGCGGCGCACCCACGCCATCCACCACGCGTCCACCGGAAACCTTGACCGGCGCGGTATTGGCGACATTCCGACCCTTACCGTCACCGAATACCGCGAAAAATCATGGGGCGGCAAAGTGCTTTATCGGCTGTGTCGCAACCCGATCGTGTTGTTTGTCCTTGCGCCATTCTACACCTTCTTTTTGCAGAATCGTCTGCCCATCGGCCTGATGCGCGCCGGCTTTCGCTATTGGCTAAGCGCGATGACCACGAATCTTGGTATTGCCGCGATCATCGGCGTGATGGTCTGGTTCGGGGGGCTTGAGGCCTTGTTTCTGGTCTTTTTGCCGACCATGTTCCTTGCCGCCGTCATCGGGGTGTGGCTGTTTTACGTCCAGCACCAGTTTGAGGAATCAAGCTGGGACACCGAAGACAGCTGGAAGGTTCAGGACGCCGCCCTGCATGGCAGTTCGTACTATGTGCTGCCCCAGCCGCTGCGCTGGTTCTCGGCCAATATCGGCGCACACCACATCCACCATCTGGCCAGCCGTATCCCCTATTACCGCCTGCCCGAAGTGTTGCGCGACCATGAAACCCTGACCCAATGCAACCGTATCACCCTTTGGGAAAGCTTCAAATGCGCGCGCCTGCACCTATGGGACGAAGACAGCCGCAAGCTGGTTTCCTTTGCCAAGGCCCGCTTGATACCCGCCTGACCCGCGATACTGGCCTGAACCAAGGCGCGCCGACACCCCGGCGCCCCTTTTCATTTGCAGCACAGGGCGACATGATCGGCGCGTCAATCGCCACGGGAATGTCGCCATGACCCTTACGCCACGCCACCGCAGGATCGCCCGCGCATCGGACATCCGGGCCGCCATTTCCCGCGCTGCCATCGCTTGTGCCGCCACTCCCTGGGCCGCCGATGTCTGAACCGCTCAACATTCTTTTCATCATGTATGACCAACTGCGCTTTGATTACCTCAGCTGCGCAGGGCATCCGCATCTGGATACCCCGAATTTTGACCGGGTCGCGGCGCGCGGTCTGCGGTTCACCAATGCCTATGTGCAATCGCCCATTTGCGGGGCCAGCCGCATGTCCACCTATACCGGGCGCTATGTGCATTCCCACGGCGCGGCCTGGAACGGCTTTCCCCTGCGGGTGGGCGAAATGACGATGGGCGACCACCTGCGCGCTGCGGGCATGGATTGCTGGCTGATCGGCAAGACACATATGAAGGCGGATACCGAAGGCATGGCGCGGCTGGGGCTGTCACCTGACAGCGAAATCGGCGCCCGGCAGGCCGATTGCGGCTTTGACATCTGGCAGCGTGACGATGGTCTGTGGGGTCAGGGACCGGACGGGTTCTACGACGAGAAACGCTCGCCCTATAACGCCTACCTTGCCGCCAAAGGCTACGACGGCGAAAACCCCTGGCACGACTACGCCAATGCGGCGGATGACGACGGCGCGATTGCGTCTGGATGGATCTTTGCCAATGCCGACAAACCCGCAAACATCCGCGAAGAAGACAGCGAAACACCCTGGCTGACATCAGAAACCCTGCGCTTTCTGGACACCGCCAAGGGGCCGTGGTGCGCGCATGTCAGCTATATCAAACCGCACTGGCCCTATATCGTGCCCGCCCCCTACCATGCCATGTTCGGCCCGAACCATGTCCCCGCCGCCACCCGTCACGATGCGGAACGCGTCGATCCGCATCCGCTGCTGGCGGCCTATATGAACGGCAAACTCGCCCGCGCATTTCAAAGCGAGGCCGTCCGCACCAAGGTTATTCCCGCCTACATGGGCCTGATCAAGCAATGCGATGACCAGTTGGGCCGCATCCTTGATCATCTCGACCGGACCGGCGCGATGGACCAGACGATGATCGTGCTGACCTCGGACCACGGTGACTACCTCGGGGATCACTGGCTGGGCGAAAAGGACATGTTTCATGACCCGGCGGTCAAGGTGCCGATGATCATCTACGACCCGCGCACCGCTGCGGATACGACACGCGGCACCACCTGCGACGCGCTTGTCGAAAGCATTGATTTGCCCGCCACCTTCGTCGCCGCAGCGGGTGGCAAGATCGCGCATCACATCCTTGAGGGCCGCGACCTCACGCCCTGGCTGCACGGACAGACGCCGGACTGGCGCGATGTGGCGATTTCGGAATATGACTACTCTGGCACAGCCCACGCCGTCACGCTTGGGCTGGCACCCCGCGATTGTCGGCTGTTCATGGTCTTTGACGGCCGGTTCAAGCTGATCCACGCCGAAGGCGGGTTGCCTGCGATGCTCTTTGATCTGGCGAATGATCCACAGGAGTTCCACGATCTGATCAAATCTGATCCCGATCACGCCGCGCTTGGCCCGCTTTACGCCCATCTCGCGACATGGGCGCGGCGCATGTCGCAGCGTGTCACCAGATCCGACGCCCAGATCGTCGCCGCGCGCGGCACGTCCCTGCGCCGGGGCATCGTGCCGTTTCTTGCCGACGGCAGCGAAGTACCCGATGATCTGCTACAGCATTACCGTGGTCCGACGCGGCAAAAACATGGACCTTTCGACGATTGACAAAAGGGTGCTCCGGGGCCGTCTCTGGCCTTTCTGCAAGACCTGTGAGAAGGAAACGCGATGAAGCTCTTTTCCTCCCGTAAACGGCCCGTACACTTGGGCGGCTTCCCGTCAGAGCGGCTGCGCCGGGCGCCTGACGCCACAGCCGCGTTGCCCGTCATGCCCTTCGACGCGGTCGGCTTTGACCACAGCGACCAGCCCCGGAGCATCGTCAACGCGATGCGCCCTTTTCAGGCGATGATGGATGTATTGCGCGACGGCGCGATCAACGCAGCCGGCGCCGAAATCCCGGCAGATCCCCAGACCCGCGCCGATCACCTCAAGTCGTTCGGCTACTACAATGACGCCTCCATGATGGGCATCTGCGCCCTGCCCGACGCCGCCCGTCTCACCACCCCGCGCCGCAATCCAGACACCGAAACGCTGGCCCGCGATCTGCGCGACAAACAGACCAAATCACTGGCCGCCGGGGTTGATGTGATCATGGCCAATCTGCGCGACGCCGCCAATGCGCCAGAGACGCCGATGGACGGTCATACCCACGCCATCGTGGTTGTGACCGCCTTCCCCCGCGATCCGCGCCCCGGTGAGGCGGGCAGCGATTGGATTATGGGCGCACAGTCTGCGCGCGCCTGCCTGCGCGGCACCGAAAACGCCACTGTGCTGGCTGAATACATCCGCCAGCTTGGCTTTTCCGCCCGCGCCCATTGCCCCACCACCTCGGACGTGCATCTGGGCCAGCTTGCCGTTGCTGCGGGCCTTGCCACATGGGAAAACGGCGCGCTGCACGCGCCGTGGCTGGGCGTCCGCTTTGGTCTGGCTGCCATCACCACCGATATGGACCTTGCCGCCGATCTGCCGCTGTTGCCGCTGGACGATCAGCCGTGGTCGGTGCTGCATGGCCCGGTCTGGCAGCTTGGCACCCACGGCGGCACCAGCGCGCGCAGCCTTGATCCCTACGCCCACCGCGACTTTGCCAATGGCCCGCACCCGTTCGAGACGCTCAAGCGTGTGGACAACCCGACCACCTATATTGACGCCGCCGCCGTGCCGCGGGTGCCAAAGCGCACCGACATGTTCGCGCGCGGTCAGTTCGGAGACATGGGACCGAAGGTGCAGAACGCCATGAAGGGCGGGCACCATGTGGTGAAATCCGCGCCTTCCGCCGCGCAACGCCGCCTGCTGGGCGCGCTGATCCTGTTGCAGGACGGTCCTGTCGCCGCCTACGCGACCGAAACCGACCCCGCACGCAACGCCGCCAATCTCAAGGCGGCCAGCTATTTTCTGGGTGCGGATGCCACCGGGCTGTCGGCCTGCCCGGATTGGACATGGTACAGCCATGACGCCACCGGCACCCCGATCACACCCCCCCACGATCAGGCCCTCAGCATGATCATCGATCAGGGCTTTGACACGATGGAAGGCTCGTCCGGCGATGACTGGATAGCCGTCTCACAGTCGATGCGCGCCTATCTGCGCTTTGCCATGCTTGGCGGTGTCATCGCCCAACACCTGCGCAACCTTGGCCACACAGCCAAGGCGCATACGGTGATGGACGGCGATGTGCTGCAACCGCCGCTGCTGCTGCTGGCCGGTCTGGGTGAGGTCAGCCGCATTGGCGAGGTCATCCTTAACCCGTTCCTTGGCCCGCGCCTGAAATCGGGCGTCGTGACCACCACGATGCCGATGACCCATGACCGGCCCATCGACTTTGGCCTGCAAAAGTTCTGCGAAGCCTGCAACAAGTGTGCGCGTGAATGTCCCTCCGGTGCGATCACGGCCGGGCCGAAGAAGATGTTCAATGGCTACGAGATCTGGAAATCCGACAGCCAGAAATGCGCCACCTACCGCATCACCAATCAGGGCGGCGCCATGTGCGGCCGCTGCATGAAAACCTGCCCCTGGAACCTTGAAGGGCTCTTTGCCGAGGCACCGTTTCGCTGGGCCGCCAGCCATATTCCCGCCGCCGCCCCGCTGTTGGCTAAGCTTGATGACAAGGTCGGCAAGGGCCGCCTGAACCCGGTCAAGAAATGGTGGTGGGACATCGAGCGTAAACCGAACGGGCATTTCGATGTGCCCGCCGCCCCGGTCAACGCGCGTGATCTGCAGACCGACCTTGATCTTAAATTCACCGACCAGACGCTTGCCGTGTACCCCGCGCCACTGGCGCCGCATCCCTGGCCCTACCCCGACCCGATGAACCGCGAGGCGGGCATCAAGGCCCATGCCGCGCTGATCAGCGCCGACGAACACCGCGCCCGCTCTGCGCGCGGCGAACGCGATCACCTGCACCTTTATACGCTGTGCAGCGACACACCGGTGCTTGATCTGCGCATCGCCCATGCCGAACAGCTGAGCGATGGCGTCACCTTGTATGATTTCGCCCATGTCGAAGGTCACGATCTGCCGGCATGGACCGCAGGCGCGCATCTGGATCTGGTGGTGGCCCCGGAATACCTGCGCCCCTATTCGCTGCTGGGTGATCCTGCGGACCGCACTCGCTACCGCATTGCCGTCCTGCGCGAGGACGCGGGGCGGGGCGGATCGGCCCTGTTGCACCGCATCTTTACGCCGGGGCGGCGCATCTTTGTGTCCAAACCCGTCAACCACTTTGAACTGGTCGAAGACGCGGCCCACAGCCTGTTGATGGGCGGCGGCATCGGCATCACCCCGATGATCGCCTTTGGCCACCGTCTGCACGCGCTTGGCCGCCCCTTTGACCTGCATTACTCTGCCCCGACCCGCGCCGCCGCCGGCTTTGCCGCGCATCTGGCGAAGGTGCCGTGGCGCGCCCATGTCCATCTGCACATCTCGGACGAAGACACGCGCGCCGACCTTTCCGCGATCATGGCACAGGCACCGGGCGGCGTTCATGCCTATACCTGCGGCCCGGACCCCTACATGCAGGCCGTGATGTCCGCCGCCGAAACGGCAGGCATCCCCGAGGACAACCGCCATCTGGAATACTTCACCACGCCCGAGGTGCCCGACTATATCAATCACGCCTTTACGCTGCGCCTTGCGTCTTCAGGCCGCGAGATCGCGGTGCCTGCCGACACTACCGCCGCCGACGCGCTGATTGCCGCTGGCATCCCCGTGGATCTCAAGTGCAGCGACGGCATTTGCGGGGTGTGCAAATGCGGCGTCACATCCGGCAAGGTGGACCACCGTGACTTTGTCCTGTCAGCCAAACAACGCGAGACCGCAATGATCCTGTGCCAATCGCGCGCCGAAGATGCTGACGCCGTGCTGGAGATTGACTTGTGACCACAAGAACCGCCCTCGTGACCGGCGCCGCTGGCTTTATCGGCTCCTTCACCGCACGTGCCCTGCTGGATGCAGGCTGGCGCGTGATCGGGCTGGACAGCATGTCGGACTACTACGACGTCACACTCAAGCTGCGGCGCCAGGAAATGCTGTGCCAGCACGACGCCTTTAGCGCCATCAACGACAAGCTTGAAACCCCCGGCACCCTGCACGCCCTGTTCAGCGAACACCGCCCCGACGTGGTGATCCATCTCGCGGCTCAGGCCGGGGTGCGCCATTCCATCGACGCCCCGCGCACCTATGTGAATGCAAACCTTGTCGGCACCTTCGAATTGCTCGAAGCGGCGCGTGCCTTTCCCCCCGCACATATGTTGCTGGCCTCGTCGTCGTCCGTCAACGGCGCGAACACGGACATGCCCTACCGCGAGACCGACAAGGTCGATACGCCCATGTCCTTCTACGCCGCGACCAAAAAGGCGACGGAAAACATGGCCCACAGCTATGCCCACCTTTATGATCTGCCGGTCACGATGTTCCGGTTCTTCACCATCTACGGGCCGTGGGGCCGACCCGACATGGCGCATTTCAAATTCACCAAGGCGATTTTGGACGGCACCCCCATCGACATCTACAACCACGGCAACATGCAGCGCGATTTCACCTATATCGACGATCTGGTCGCGGCTATCATCAAGCTGATCACCGTCATACCGGACCCCGCCAACCCCGTCAGTGGTGACAGCATGTCGCCCGTCGCCCCTTTCCGGGTGGTTAATATCGGCAATAGCGCGCCAGTGTCCCTGATGGATTTCATCGCCGCGATCGAAGCCGCCTGCGGGCGCGATGCAATCAAGACGTATCACGATATGCAACCCGGCGATGTGCCTGCAACATGGGCCGACGCGGCGCTGCTCAATACGCTGATCGGTCCGCGCCCGGTCACGCCCATCGGGGTCGGGCTGCAACACTTTGTGGACTGGTATCGCGGCTATTACCGGCTTTGACGGTCAAGCGCGTAGGGTGCGATTAATCGCGCGGCGGACCGGCACACCCTTTCCCCCCGCCGGGGCAATGGCTATATCCACCCTGCACCAACCCCGGAAGGCCCATTCGCATGTCATTTGACCGCAAGATCAAGATCGCCCCCTCCATCCTTGCCTCGGATTTCGCCAATTTCGGGGCGGAATGCGAAGCCATCGAAGCGCAGGGTGCCGATTGGGTGCATGTGGATGTGATGGACGGGCATTTCGTCCCCAACCTCAGCTTTGGTCCCGCCACCTGTGCCGCGATCCGCCCCCATATCAAGGGGGTCATGGACGTGCATCTGATGATCTCGCCGGTTGACCCTTATATCGACGCTTTCGCGGCGGCGGGTGCCGATATCCTGACCGCGCATCTGGAGGCCGGGCCGCATATTCACCGCACGCTTCAGGCGATCCGTGCGGCGGGCTGCAAGGCCGGCATTGCCCTCAATCCCGGCACCCCGGCCAGCGCTGTGGCCGATCTGCTGGATATGGCCGATCTGGTCTGCGTGATGACCGTCAACCCCGGTTTCGGTGGGCAGAAGTTTATCGACATGACGGCCAAGATCAGAACACTGCGCGAAATGATCGGGGACCGTCCGGTGCATATTGAAATCGACGGTGGTGTTGATGCCACAACGGCGCCACTGGTCGCGCGTGCGGGTGCAGATGTGCTGGTCGCGGGCTCTGCGGTGTTCAAGGGCGGTTCAGTTTCCGAACCTGCGGCCTACGGCAGCAACATCCGCGAGATAAGGGCGGCTGCCGAAGGCGTCTGGGCTTAATTGACCGCGCTGTCCGTTTACAAAAAATTTACTTAACTCATTGTTAACGCGAATGTTTCGCGCGCGAAACATTCGCGTGTCCGGGCTGGGTCACCCCAGTTGCTCGGCAAATGTCGCCAGCAGGCGGTGTTTGAGGATCTTGCCCGTGGGCGCGGCAGGCAGTTCCGTTGCCAGCACGATCACGCTGGGCCGCTTGTACCCCGACAGCTTTGAGGCCACAAAACTGCGCAGCTCCTGCGGCGTCAGCGGGTCGCCCGGCGCCACCTGCACAAAGGCCAGCACCTGTTCGTCGCCGTCGTGCATCCGTCCGATCACAGCGGACTGGATCACCGACGGATGATCGTTCAGCGCCGCCTCCACCTCTGGTGGATAGACGTTGAAACCGCCGTGGATGATCAGCTCCTTTGTGCGGCCCAGAATATGCAGATGCCCCTGATCATCCAGCCGCCCCAGATCGCCCGTGCGCATCCAGCCATCGCTGTCCAGCACCAGCGCCGTCGTCTCCGGGGCGCGGTAATAGCCTGCCATCACATGTGCGCCACGGGTCAACACCTCGCCCGTGCCATCGCCGATATCGTCAATGCGCACCTCAACCCCCGGCAGGGCAGGACCGACGGAAATGTCCAGCGATCCGATTGGGTTGCGCGTGGCGCAAACGCCCGCCGTGGTCTCTGTCATGCCATAGCCGTTTTGCAGCGCGACACCGTAATAGGCCTCTGCCTTGCGTTTCCATGCAGGATCAAGCGGGGCAGCCCCCGATGACACATAGCGCAGCCGATCAGAACCCAGCTGCGTCAGCCCCTGTTCCTTGGTATATTGCATCAGCATCGCGTGCATCTGCGGCACCGCCGACAACAGCGTCACACCACCCTGCAGGGCGGCAAAAAGTTTCGCGGCGGAAAACCGTGCCTCCAGTTGCACCGCAGCCCCGGCATAACAGGCCGCCGTCACCACCGACGCCAACCCGAACACATGGGTGATCGGCAGCACACCGTAAACCAGATCAGTCACCTTCATTTCGCGCAGATGCGCCGAGGCCATGCCGCCGAACCGCACATTGGCATGGCTCAGCATCACCCCTTTGGGGTCGCCCGTGGTCCCCGTGGTATAAAGCAGCACCGCGATGTCATGCAGCACCGGGTCGGGATTGCTGGGCCCCGGCACCGCCAGATGCAGCGCGCCGAACGCTCCGGTGCGCGGCACGGCGTTCATCCGCGCGGCGTGGGTCTGTGCCTCTGGCGAGGCGTCGCAGGTGAACACGACCGCCGCCGGGGTGGCATGATCAAGGATGCGCAGCATCTCGGCGTCGGTCTGGCGGGCGTTGACCGGGATCACCACCGCGCCCATCTTCCAGCAGGCAAAAAGCACCGCAACCGCCGCCGCGCAGTTTTCAGACAAAAGCATCACCCGGTCAGTCGGCGCCACACCTGCATCGGCCAGCATCGCGGCCGCGTCATCGGCGGCGCGTTCCAGCGCGGCAAAGCTCCAGTCGGCACCGATACTGTCACGCAGCGCGGGCGCATCTGGCCGGGTCGCGACCTGTGCGGCCAGAAAATCCTCTACCCGTGAACCCGTCATTCTGCTGCCTCCTGCATTCGTGTGACTGCCTGCAACCGGCCCCAGCCCTGCGCCGCTTCGGCTTCGATCCGCGCAATAATGTCGGCCATCGGTTCCACCTTGTCCGTCAGCCCCAGCGCATGACCCGCCGACAGCATCCCGCGCGAAACATCGCCGCTTTGATAGGCCGCGCGCCCGATCTGGCCAGACACCAGCGGCAGCAGATCCTGAATGGTGATGTCGGGGGTTTCGGCCTCCATCCGCGCCACCTCTGCCGTGGTTTCATTGGCCAATGTGCGGATGGTGTTGCGCACCGATCCCATGGTCAACGCGGTATCACGCTCAGTCGCGTCCACCAGCGCCTGCTTGTAATCGGGGTGCGCCGTCAATTCACTGCTAACCAACAGCCGGGTGCCCATGACGACACCTGCGGCCCCCATCGCAAGGGCTGCGACCAATTGCGATCCGTGGCCCACGCCGCCGCCGATCAGAAAGGGAATTTTCAGATCCCGCCCCGCCATCGCGGCGTTGACGAAAGAACCAATCATATCCATGCCGGGGTGCCCGCCACATTCCGCGCCGACGATGCTGACCATATCCACGCCCACCGCTTCGGCCTTGAGCGCGTAGCGTACTGCGGGAACCTTGTGCAACACCGTCAGCCCCAGATCGCGCAGCAGCGGGATATAGGGCTCCGGATTGCGTCCCGACGTTTCGACCACCCGCACACCTTCGTCCGCAATCAGCCGAAAGATATCCTCGGTCTGGTCGTTGGGCACCAGTTTTGGCAGCATCGAAACATTCACCCCAAAGGGCAGTTGCCCGCACAGCGCGCGCGCCTTGCGAATTTCGGCGCGCAGCGCGTCACGATCGGCAAAGCTGGCGGCGGTGATAAACCCCAGAATACCCGCATGTGCTGCCGCCGAAACATAGGGGGCATCGGCCAGCCACTGTAGCCCGCCCGCCACAATCGGCATGCGGATGCCAAAGCGGCGGGTCAATGCGGTGTCCCAGATCATGCGCTGTAATCC
>JAGXHC010000216.1 GCA_024636405.1 Sulfitobacter sp.
CAAAAACGGATAACGATGCGGCAATATGCGCTGGATCATCAGAATATCGGCGCTCAGCAGTTCTTGGGTCATGGGTGGTCCTTTGTCCGATGCGGCTTTGAAACGGCTATCAATTCCGGCGCCTCTCGGCAAGCGTGACGGCGCAGGACGCGGCCGCACAGTGGCCCCGTTCAGGGTTTATCGGCCGCGCCCGTACCAAGGGTCTCATCCAGCAGCGCAATGGCATCATCGGTGATTTCGATGGCAGACGCACTGACAAAAACCGAACGCCGCTCAAGGATAACAGCGGCACCCGCGTCGCGCATAAGCCGCTCCAGGATCGGCGCGGAGGCTGTCAGGAACACGTCGCGTTCTTTTCCCAGCAAGTCATTAAGCGCACGGCCTTTTGCGGTCTGTTCCTTGCGGATCAATTGCACCTTTGCATCAAATGCGTCGGCCAGGACACGAAATTCTTCCGCTGGCTGGGTGGTCCTGATGCTGGTCAGCCGCTTTTCTTCCGCCTCCAGATCTGCTTCGATCTGGCGATTTTCAGCAGCCAGTATCGCACCCTTTGCCTCGATCTCCGATGCAACACGCCGCCCGAATGCGCTTTCAAGGAATACCCGCTCTGAATCGATGGTCAGAATTGGGCTCTGAACAATGTCGCGTTGGGGGGCAATGACCGGGGCCTGTGCCTCCTGCGCCCGAAGAGGCACCGGCCCGCAAAGGGCCAGCGCCAGCACCACGGTAAAGAAAGCGCCGCGCATCACATCCCCGTCAGAACGTGGTCCGCAGGGAAATTTCGAACGTCTGTTCGATATCGTATATTTCCTTGCGCAGCGCCTTTGAAAAGTTGAACTGCAATGGGCCAACTGGCGTGTCCCAGAAAACCGACAGGCCAACAACATGGCGGAACGATCCCTCTTCGCCCACAACGGTGCCTGTTGCAGCGGCCGTGTTGACATCGCTCAGATCCCAAAGGTTGCCGACGTCGTAGAACACACCACCGCTGATGCCGTATTCTTCAGGCAGGCCAAGCGGGAATTCCGCCTCGAAACGGGCTGCTACATAAAGGTTGCCGCCCAGCGGTTCATCGATTGTGCCGCTTTGTTCGCGCGGGCCAATGCCGCCCGGCTCAAATCCGCGCAGAATGGACGGGCCCAGGATAAACCGGTCCACAGCACGGTTGGTGCCGCCACCCCATGCCAGCGCCCCACCTTCCAGCGTCGCGCGCAGGGTGACGTCTTCGTTGAAGACCTTCTTTTCGCCGACGACCTTGGCCGTTGTCTTGACGAATTTGTTGTCACCGCCCAGACCCGCGAAATCCTGTGCGAACTCAAACAGCATGCCCTTTGTTGGGTCCAACCCGGTCCGGCGGGTATCATAGGTATAGGTATATCCAAGCGAAGAAGAGACCAGCGGACCGACATCGATTTCACTTTGGGTGATACCGCCGTTGGACTGCGGGACCGGTGCTGCGGTCGTGTCATCGCGGTCAATCATGTCGATCTCTTCCGCCGTATAGCGCAGCGAGAGACGACCGTTTTCACTGACCGGGAAGGTCAGGCTGGGCTGAAATATGAACCGCTCCGTATCGTATGCAGTGAACGACGATGACGTTTCGGCGTAATCAAGGTTCAGACCAAATGCGACGTCTCTGCCCAGCAGGCTTGGTTCAACGAACCGCAACCCATAACGTGTGGCTTCGGAGGCGGTAGATACCGTAAGCGAGAGCTTCTGACCGCGCCCCAGAAAGTTCTCTTCCTGAAAGCTGATCGCAAGGCCAATGCCGTCGTTGTTCGAAAACGACCCGCCGAAGTTCAGCGATCCGGTCGGCTTTTCCTCGACGTTCACGTCGATCACGACCTGTTCAGCCGTGGATCCTTCACGCGCATTGACCTCGGCGTTCTCGAAATAGCCTAAGGCACGAATACGCTCAGCGCTTTCGCGGATCTCGCGTGGGTTAAAGGGATCTCCCTCAACTGAATCGAACTGCCGCCGCACAACCTGATCAAGCGTGGTGGTGTTTCCCTCAATGTCGATGCGCTCAACGAATACGCGCTGGCCGCGGCTGATGACATAGGTGACGTCAAGCGTCAGATCGCGGTCATTTCGCTCGACCCGCGGTTCGACGCGCATGAAATCGACACCGTCGCGGATTGCCTGACTTTCAAGCCGCGCAATATCTGCCTCCACCAAAGTGGGTGAATAGACAACACCGGGACGGATCTTGACTATTTTGCGGTAAACATTTGCATCCACGCCCGGCATCTCTGAGACCAGATTGACCTCACCGAACTTGAACTGCTGGCCTTCCTGAATGTTGTAGGCCACGAAATAGCCGTCGCGTTCTTTGGTCAGCTCGGCATTCACCGCCGTTGTGCGCATATCCACATAGCCGCGAGACAGGTAGAAGTCGCGCAGCATCTGCTTGTCCAGATCGACCCGGTCGGCCACAAACGTATCGCGCTTGACCAGACGCCGGAACAGGCCCGCCTGTTTCGTGCCCAGCACGCGGCGCAGGCGGCTGTCGGAATAGTCGCGGTTGCCGACAAAGCTGATACGCTCAATTTCGACGTTGTCGCCTTCAAAAATCTCAAACACCAGATCGACGCGATTCTGATCACGCTTGATGATGCGTGGATTCACCCGCGCTGCGATTCGGCCCTCATTGCTATAGGCTTCAGCGATGGCGGCGGCGTCGCGTTCGGCCTGTGCCGGATTGAAAACCCGGCGTTCGGTGGACTCGACCAACTGTGCCAGGACCTCGTCCTTGACGCGCTTGTTACCTTCAAAGCGGACGCGGTTCAGCGTTGGAAGCTCGACCACCGAAATGACCAGCGTGCCGCCGCGCGGCTCAATTGCGACAGATTCGAACAAACCCGAATTCTGAAGGCTTTGGTATGCATCATTCAGTTGCCCGCCCGAAACCGGCTGGCCGCGTTTGATTCCTGCACGTGACAGAATGGCGCTGTCGCCGATCCGTTCATTGCCCTCGATCACAACCGAATTGAACCGGTACTCTTGCGCCCAGGCTTCGGGCGAAGGAAGCACCCAAGCCGCTGATAACATAAGCGAAAGTGAGGCCCCCTTAAGAGCCTTCCTGAATTTTGCGCTGCTTGCCCGCTCGGAGGGTTTGCCCCCCTCGATCCTCAGTCTCATGGTTTTGACCCAATCTTAAGACATCATTGACGTCCTGAGTACTCAGATTGGGAGGGCTTGTCAAAACGAACAGGTCAAAAAAACCACTACATCCTGAAGGATGTGGTTTTAAAAAGACATCATACGGTAGAGATCGCAAAAAATCAGAGCGCGCCGCCAATGAATGCGCCAGTGGCCAGAGCCACGGCGATCGTTGCCACGTAAAGGGCGCGGTCCCAGTTCAGAACCATCAACAGGCTCAGGCCGCGATATGAACTTTGAATGGTCTGCATGGTCCGCTCCTATGGTCTATCAACACTTGTTAATCGCCGATTGAGGCACCAGTAGGACGAATTGTGGCAATTTCGGGGCAATTTATGCCCGCCCCCGGTTTACGGACAGAAAAGATCATTCCCCAGCGCAAACACCATCAGTGTCAGCACCATCGCGATGCCCACCGTCATCAGGATGCGCAGCGCACCGTCACTGGGCGGTTTGCCTGTCACGGCCTCATAGGCATAAAACACCAGATGCCCGCCATCCAGCGCCGGGATCGGAAACAGGTTCAGCAGGCCCACGGCAGTGCTGAGCACGGCAATGAAGTAGATGAACGATTGCGCACCGGCACTTGCCATGGCGCCAGACGTCTGGGCGATGCCCACCGGACCTGACAGGTTACAGGTGCTGATATTGCCCACGATCATATGTTTGAGACCCGACAGTGATCCGGTGATGATGCGCCAGGTATTGGCAACCCCACCACTCAGCGCCTCGCCCAGACCGGGTGTTTCGGTTGCAGGCTCAAAGGCCAGACCGCCCGCGATCCCGATACGCAGGTTTCGCTCGAAACTACCATCGGCTTGCGGCTCGTCCGTAACCTTGGGCGTCATCGTGATGCTCAGCGTCTCACCCGAGCGCCATACATCCAGCGCCAGCGGCGCCCCGTCCGAACCTTCGACCGCGTCTTTGAGTTGCGCAAACGCAAAAATCGGCGTGCCATCAATGCCGGTGATCACGTCACCGGCGCGCAGGCCAGCGTCATAGGCGGCGGATTGCGGCATCACGGCAGAAACCAGCGGCGGGTTCAGATAGGGTCCGGGCACCGTCAGCGACCGGGTATCGCGCTGTACGTAATAATCCAGTACCGGCGCTTTGGGCACCGCGTCGAAAAAGGCAACATAGGCCTGCGTGTCTTCCGAAGAGGGCACCGCAGTGCCATTGATCCCGGTAATCACGTCGCCGGGCAAAAGCCCTTCGGTCACGGTGGGCAGCGGTTTAATCTGACCCACGGTCAGGGTGTCACGTGGCACGCCCATGCTGATCGCGATGGCACTAAACACCAGAATCGACAAAACAAAGTTGAACGCAGGCCCCGCCGCCACTGTCAGCGCACGCGCCCAAAGTGGCGCGCCGTGCATGGTGTGACGCAGCTTCTCGGGATCCTCGGCAAGGGCCGCCATCGCGGTTTCATCCTTGCCCGACGCAGCATTGGCATCGCCGGCAAACTTGACATAGCCGCCAAACGGCAGCGCGGCGATCTGCCAGCGGGTGCCGCGCTTGTCATGGCCCGACCAAAGCACAGGACCAAAGCCCAGACTGAACACGTCTGCGTGGATACCTGTCCAACGGCCAACAATATAATGGCCATATTCGTGGATCGCGACAATGACCGACAGTGCCACCACGAAGGCAAGCAATATCCAGATCAGTCCGCCAAACTGCGGAATAAGCCCATAAATGTCCAAAACGCTATCCTGCCCTTTTGATTATTGCGGCTTTTGCCGCCTTACGTGCCAGATGGTCAACCCCGGCGAGGTTATCAAGGGTCATGGTGGCAGCAATAAGGCCCACCTGCCCCGCCAGCGCATCCAGCACGTCCTCGACCACTTCGGCCATGTGGGTAAATCCGATCTCGCCCGCAAGAAATCCGTCAAGCGCCGTTTCCTTGGCTGCGGTGAACGCGGCACCGGTCAATCCACCCGCCGCCATCACCTCGCGCGCCAGCCGCAGCGCGGGCCAGCGCGCCTCGTCCGGGGCGGTGAAGTCCATCTGGCCAATGGCCGCAAGATCAAGCCGCGCCACCGGCAGGTGCCGCCGATGCGGGTGGTGCAACGCAAAACCGATGGCGTGGCGCATGTCCGGCGGGCCAACATGCGCAATCAACCCGCCATCATGAAACCCGACAAAGGCGTGGATCAAGGACTGTGGATGGACCAGCACTTCGATTTGATGCGGCTCAACGCCAAAGAATTCCCGCGTTTCAATGACTTCCATCGCCTTATTGAACATCGACGCGCTGTCCACGGTGATCCGCTGCCCCATGTCCCAGTTGGGGTGGCTTGACGCCTGATCAACCGTCGCCTGCGCCAATTGTTCCAGCGGCCAATCGCGAAACGCGCCGCCCGAGGCGGTGATCACGATCCGCTCGACCGATGCAATATCTTCGCCGCGCAGCGCCTGAAAGATGGCCGAGTGTTCGCTGTCCACGGGCAGGATTGTCGCACCCGCGGCACGGCCTGTGTCCAGCATCAGAGCGCCCGCACAGACCAGCGATTCCTTGTTGGCCAGCGCAAGCGTGCGGCCCTGCGCCAGCGCCGTCAGACCCGGCGCCAGCCCCGCCGCCCCGACAATCGCCGACATGATCCAGTCGGCAGGCCGGGCGGCGGCCTCGTTTATTGCGGCGGCACCTGCGGCGGCCACAACCCCTGATCCGGCAAGGGCGGTGCGCAAATCGTCAAGCAGATGATCATGCGCCGTTACCGCAACTTCGGCGCGCAAGGCTTTGGCATCGCTGGCAAGTTGTGCGATATTGCCCGCCCCGGTCAGCGCAACAATATCGTAGGCATCTGTGTCACGCCGGATCAGATCCAGCGTGCTTTGCCCAATTGAGCCTGTGGCCCCCAGTATTGAGACCCTTCGGGCCATCGAAGATCAGCCCAATCCCGGCGGAAAGCCGATGAATTGGCCGATAATCAGCAAGAAAACCGAAGCGCCCAGCATCCCGTCGAACCGGTCCAGCAATCCGCCGTGACCGGGAATGAGGTTGGAACTGTCCTTGACGCCCATATGTCGCTTGATCGCCGATTCCGCGATATCGCCCATCTGCGAGGCCATGGAGACCGCGATGGAGATGCCGATCAATTGCGCGCCGACACCGGTGTTGATCGAAAACAGCAACCCGACCAGCGCCGCACCGATCCAGCCCGCGGCGGTGCCGGACCATGTTTTCTTGGGGCTGACGCGGGGCCAGAACTTTGGCCCGCCGATGGCACGGCCCGCAAAGTAGCCGACCACATCTGTCACCACCACCACCAGAACCAGCCACAGCAACCAACCAAAGCCCATGTCATCGCGCACCTGTATCAGGCCGAAACCAGACAGCATGATCAGGACGGTAAATGTCATGAAGATGGTGCGGTGCCGCTCAAGCTGGCCAAAGCCGACCAGCGGCGGCGCCAGAAGGATCGGCAGCGCGAAACCGATTGGCAAATAAATTGACAGCAACACCGCCGCGCCCGTCACGGCACCCAGTTGCACCTGAAGACCCATCGCATTCGGGCGCAGCATGCCAACCAGTTCCCAGGCCATCAGGCCGCAGATGATCGCCACCATAAGGTGAAACACGACCCCGCCCATCCAGATGCCAAGCAACCCGACCACGACCATGGCCGTGCCCGATGCCATGCGCGCCGTCAGGTCCGACCAGCGTTGTGAAGATGTGTCCATGGGTCTCTCCTTCAGGTCTTGATCGCGCCAAAGCGGCGGTCGCGCCCACCATAGGCCGCACAAAGCGCGCGAAATTCCTCCTTGGAGAAATCTGGCCAAAGCGTATCGATGAATTCATACTCCGCATAGGCCGATTGCCACAGCAGAAAATTAGAGATGCGCGCCTCGCCGCTGGTCCGGATCACCAGATCTGGATCAGGTAAAACGTATGTATCCAAATACCTTGGCAGGGTTTCTTCATCCACATCGTCGGGGTGCAGATGTCCTGCGGCCACATCCATGGCCAGCCGCTGGGTGGCGCGGGCCACTTCATCGCGGCCGCCATAGTTCAGCGCGATTGTCAGATGCACGCGGGTGTTGTGCGCGGTCGCGTCTTCCAAATCGTTCATCAGCCGGATCAGTTTGTCGTCCAGCCGCACCCGGTCACCGATGAATCGCACCCGCGCGCCAAATTTGCTCAGCGTTTGGGTTTCTTTGGAAATATAGCGACGAAACAGGCTCATCAGCCCGGCCACCTCAACCTGGGTCCGCTTCCAGTTCTCCGTCGAAAAGGCGAATATCGTCAGGTACTCAACACCGATCTCGGGGCAGGCTTCGACGATCTCGCGGACACGCTTGGCGCCTGCGTGATGGCCAAAAAGACGCGGTCGGCCCCGCTGGGTTGCCCAACGCCCATTGCCGTCCATGATGATTGCCACATGTCGCGGACCACCCGGTACGGCTGTTGGATTGGGGGCGCTGGCCGTCGTCATGTCGCTACATATTCTCCGAAACGCTCACTATTTACGGTACATTGGCCCAATTGCGTCCCGGCTGCTCCGGGGCGCGTTGCGGTCAGACCTGCATGATCTCGGCTTGCTTTGTCTCAAGCTGTTCGTCGATCATTGCGATGTAGCGGTTGGTGATCTCCTGAACTTCGCCTTCCCAGAGCTTCTGGTCGTCCTCGCTCATGCCGTCGTTCTTGGCTTTCTTGATCTGGTCCATGCCGTCGCGTCGAATGTTGCGGATGCTGACGCGGGCGTGCTCGGCATACTGCCCGGCGACCTTGGTCAGCTGAGTCCGGCGTTCTTCGTTCAATTCCGGGATCGGCAGCATGATGATCGTGCCGTTCAACTGCGGATTGATCCCCAGTCCAGATTCGCGGATCGCTTTTTCCACTTTGCCGACCAGCGCCTTGTCCCAGACGTTGATCGTAACCATCCGTGGTTCGGGCACGTTCACGGTGCCGACCTGGTTGATGGGCGTTTTTTGACCGTAGGCATCCACCATCACCGGCTCCAGCATGGAGGCAGAGGCCCGCCCCGTGCGCAGCGACGCAAATTCAGTCCGCAGGCTTGAAATGGCGCCGTCCATGCGACGCTCCAGATCTTCGGTATCAAGTAGAAATTCGTCTGACATGTATTCGCGCTCTTCGTTTCTGTTGCGGGTTGGTTCTGCTATAACGTCAAGCGCCCCGCCTTGTATAGGGGCCGCCACCCCCCGCTGCGGGGGTGCCGTGGCTTGCTGGCGTGGATCCCCGGCGTCAGCCCTGCACCCGTGTATAGGTGCCCTGGCCCGCCAGAATACCGCGGAACCCGCCCGGTTCATCAAGGGAGAAAACGATGATCGGCAGGTTGTTGTCGCGCGCCAATGCAATGGCAGAGGCGTCCATGACCCCCAACCGCTTGGCCAGAACATCATCGTAGCTCACCGTGTCATAGCGTACGGCATCGGAGAACTTGTTGGGGTCCTTGTCATAGACACCGTCCACCTTTGTGCCTTTGAAAATCGCCTCGCAGGACATTTCATTTGCGCGCAGGGTGGCGGCGGTATCGGTGGTGAAATACGGATTGCCGGTGCCTGCGGCAAAGATGCATACGCGTTTCTTCTCAAGGTGGCGCACAGCACGGCGCCGGATATAAGGTTCGGCGACCTCGTTCATGGTGATGGCACTGATAACGCGGGTATGAATGCCAAGCCCCTCCAGCGCGGATTGCATCGCCAGCGCGTTCATCACCGTCGCCAGCATGCCCATATAGTCCGCCGTCGTCCGCTCCATGCCTTGCGCGGACCCTTGCAGACCGCGAAAGATGTTGCCGCCGCCGATGACCATGCAAATCTCGACGCCAAGTTCATGCACCGACTGCACTTCGCGCGCGATGCGTTCGACCGTTGGCGGGTGCAGTCCGTACCCCAGATCTCCCATGAGCGCCTCACCGGATATCTTGAGCATGACACGTTTGAAGCTGACCTGAGGAGCGTCCTGGGGCATGATGGCACCTTTCAATGATGTCTCGGGGGTTTTCATTTGCGCGCAAAATGTCGCAAATGGGGGCAAGGATCAATGCTGCTTGAAGGGGGGCATGCAACAAATGCACAAACGCCCCGGACCGGACGCTAAAAGAGCCTCCGGATTGGACCCATCCGACGCGTTGCGCGGGCTTGCCAGAGACATGCCGGTGTTGATCGCGGGGCCCACCACATCGGGCAAATCTGACCTTGCGCTGAGGATCGCGGAACATCAGGGCGGTTTGATCATCAACGCGGACGCGTTGCAGGTCTATGACTGCTGGCGGATCCTGACCGCACGCCCCTGCGTCGATGAACAAGCGCGCGCACCACATGCGCTTTATGGCCATGTCACGGCGCAGAGCGCGTATTCGACAGGACATTGGCTGCGCGAGGTGGCAAAGCTGTTGGAGGGCGATCAGCGACCGATCATCGTTGGCGGCACGGGTTTGTATTTTGCGGCCCTGACCCAAGGTCTGGCCGAGATCCCGGCCACACCGGCGGACATCCGTGCGCGCGGTGATGCATTGGCGCTCGCTGATCTACTGGCGGAACTCGATTCCAGAACCGCTGCTCAGATCGACACCCTGAACCGCGCGCGGGTACAGCGGGCCTGGGAGGTATTGCAGGCCACCGGGCGCGGCCTTGCCGATTGGCAGGCGCACACCGGCGCGCCGATCCTGCCCGCGAACGCCTGTCAGCGCTTTGTGTTCGATCTGCCCAAAGCGGTGCTTGATGACCGTATCGCCCGGCGTTTCGATCAGATGCTTGAAGCAGGCGTTCTGGATGAAGCGGCCCTGGTTCAGGCGGATTATAACAGCGCCCTGCCCGCGCACCGCGCCATCGGTGCGCCAGAGCTTTTGCGGCATCTGGCAGGAGAAATCACGTTGGAGGCTGCCCGCGACGCGGCGGTGATCGCATCACGCCAATATGCAAAGCGTCAGAGGACATGGATGCGCAGCAAGATGGCCGACTGGCAGCGCGTTACCCCCGGCTAAAATACCTGCGCTTGCGAATATATGACTTACAATGGACGCGGACTGCGCTACGATGGCGCATGGCTTTACCTTATCCAACAATCGGTCGCATACATTGATTTTCACTGACGTGCATATCCTGACGTTGCCGCAGCTGAGCCAGGGGCAGGATTGGCGATTGGTGATGCCGCATGAGCGCGATCACCATCTGCTGATTTGGATCACGCGCGGTCAGGGTCGGCTGCTGCTGGA
>JAGXHC010000217.1 GCA_024636405.1 Sulfitobacter sp.
CGCCAGACCAGCTTGCGCGGCGTATTGCGGTTGGTGATCAGGCTTTGAAGCTCAGATCGGTCGGCGGGGCCAAGGTAAAGGCAGATGTCATCGCGTCTCATCCCACGAATATCGCACATCGAGAAGACATTGGGAATCTTCTGTCAGGCGGCGAACACTAGATCAGGTCAACGACTGTTTGGTAAAAAGACGATGGTGCTGGCGAGCGAAGGTGTAAAGCGCACGTGGCAATTGCGGACCGATTACAGGAGTCCGCGCTACATGATGCGGATCAGCGACCTGCCGGTCGTGCGGCGATGATGGTCAAATTCAGTCGACAGCGTGCAAACCACTGCTTCGGAAATACTGAAATCTGCTAACGCTCGAACCTTTTGACGCACGGGAACCGAAATCGGTCAACGCAGATGGACGGCGAATTTGCCATTGATGCCGGGCCTGAGGACGCGATACTGCCACCGCAGGGAGTCCTCGATGCGCAATTCCGATAGTCTGATCGAAAAGTCTGCTGGCGACACGCCGCAAGGACTGGCCTTTGCAGTGACGGCTTACGTCCTATGGGGTTTCCTGCCCCTTTATATGAAACTCGTGGCGCATATGTCCGCCGCCGAGGTCGTGGCGCACCGGGTTATCTGGTCTTTGCCGATCGCGGTCGTCGTGCTTGTGGTCCTGCGCCGCACGTCCGATGTGCGCGATGCGTTGCGATCTCCAAGGGTGCTGGCGATGGCTTGTGTGACGGCGGCATTGATTTCCGTAAACTGGGGCATCTATGTCTGGGCCATCTCGGCGGGTCACGCGTTGGATGCGGCTTTGGGATACTACATTAATCCATTGTTCAGCATTTTGCTTGGTGCCGTATTGCTAGGAGAGCGTCTGTCACGGTTCCAGCTGGCTGCAATTGCCTTGGCTGTCGGGGCAGTGTTGGTCCTGACATTTGACGCAGGCGGTATCCCTTGGGTATCCCTTGGCCTGATGTTCTCGTGGGGATTTTATGCCTTGGCGAAAAAGAGCCTGCCGATTGGGCCCAATCAAGGGTTCCTGCTGGAAGTCCTGATCCTGATCGGACCGGCATTAGTTTATTTTGCGTATCTTGCGGGCACCGGACAGTCGCACTTTGCGGATGGATCGGGCAAGGATACCTGGCTGTTGATCGGCTGCGGTGTCGTGACTGCCGTCCCCCTGATGATCTATGCGAATGGCGCAAAACTACTACGGCTGTCGACCATCGCCATTCTTCAATACATCGCACCCACTATGATTTTCCTAATTGCAGTTTTTGCGTTCAACGAACCGTTCGGTTGGGCGCGCATGATTGCGTTCCCAATGATCTGGATTGCACTGGTAATCTATTCTGCTTCGATGCTCAGTCAGATGCGCGGCAAGGGCGACAGCACCGAAGGCCAAGAAGCCAAAATGCATGTAAGCATTGACCAGTAAAAACGTCTTGAAACTTTGCACGATCACAGAAGCCAGCGTTATATGACGCGAATCAGCGATCTACCCGTCGTGAGGTGATGATGGGGCCTCACGCTCCGCGCCCGATAATCAGGCTTTGAGCCGCGAGTGCGAGGAACGCGGAGCGGGTCAGGTGCGCATCCTTCGCGGCCATGTCAATTGCAGCCAGGGTGCCGACATCGAGACTGATATTCACGCGCGTCTGACGGGTCGTGCGCTGGATGAACGGCACAGCGATCAGCATTGCGCCGTCCTGCAGGTCCGCCGCCACGTCGTCGCGCACGGCGTCCAGCCCACGCGGGGTCACGGCGTCCTGATCCTCGAACCACAGATCAAGGGCTTCGGCGGCATTGGGTATCGCGTCAGCCAGATCGTCCGCCGCGGAAAAACACCCCGGCACATCTGGAAAACTGATACCATATGCGCTGTCGTTCTCTTTGTGGACAAGGGCGAGAAACACTTTCATGGGAGCCTCCATTATATCCAGCCGACGGTTTTGGCGATGCTGCGGGCCGTGCCGGTCGGCAGATCTTTCTTGGGATGCGGAACAATCACCGTCACATCGCCCTTGCGAAACTTGTGGTGCGATCCTTTGACGGATACCAGCGTCCAGCCTTCACTGACAAGCCGCCTGGTGATGTCTTTGCTGTTTCGCTCCATGTGTATTTATATACACAAACTTTCTACTGTGGTCAAACCGAAAGGATCACTTTCTGGACAGCTTCGACGCGCTACTGGGAGCCAGCGCATGTCATTAACCCGGATTATTCATCCAAATCGTTTCGTGAAGGTTGCGTGCGCCTGAAAGCGGCGTAGAATCAAGCTGTTGAAACAAAATCCGCAGCAGCCACGGACGCACGCATGGGTGAAACGCTACGACCGGTCGCGACCGGATTCAACCGCTCTCTGACAATCGAAACGCGGGCGGAAAGATTGACCGGCGACCCCGGCGCAGTGCTGCTTCGGGAGGTGCTGGACGCGACCGGTATCGTCCCGTGGATGGCGGCGCAGATGAAGGATGATCGCCGCCAGGCCGACGTCATCCACGATCTTCCGTCCCTACTTCGGACCATGGTGCTGTTGGCAGGCCAGGGCTGGCAGGATCACGACGATGCCGACGCGCTGCGGCACGATCCCGCGATGCGCCTCGCGGTCAGTTCCTCAGCCGGGCTGACGCCGCTGACGGGAGAGGCCGGTCTTGCATCGCAGCCAACATTGTCGCGCTGCACGGCGATGCTGGCGCGTCCCGAGAACCGACAGGTTCTGCGCGAGGCGGCGCTCGAACTCGCCGGCCGCAACCTGCGCGCCGAGAACGGTGGCGTGCGGCGCACCCGCATTACGTTGGACGTGGACAGTTTGCCGGTCGAGGTCCACGGCCACCAGCCGAAGGCGGAGTGGAACGGCCATTATCGGGCCCGGATCTATCATCCGCTCATCACCTCCATCGCCGAAACCGGCGACATGCTCGACGCCCGCCTTCGGCCGGGTAATGTCGGCACCGCTGATGGTGCGCTGGATGTCATCCTCGACGTCGTCGATCGCGCCGAGGCAAGCCTGTGCAAAATCACCACCGTGCGTATCGACGCGGGCTTTCCGTCCGGGACGCTCATGGCGGGGCTCGATAAACGTGGTGTCCAATATGTTGCCCGTCTGCGCGCCAACCCCGCACTCGACAGGCTGGCCGCGCCGCGCATGAAGCGACCAGCAGGTCGGCGACCGACAGAGCCACGGATGTGGACCCATGAAATGGAATATCAGGCCAGCACCTGGGATGAGCCCCGCCGCGTCGTGCTCGTGGTCAAGGAGCGGCCCGACGACCTGTTGCTCGACCGGTTCTTCCTCGTCACCTCGATCTCGCGTTTCCAGATGAATGGCCTGGCCCTGCTGGAGCATTACCGCCAGCGCGGCAAGGCCGAGGGGCATATGGGCGAGTTGATGGACGTGCTGGCGCCCACCCTGTCCTCGACCAACCGGCCGAAGACCCACCTGCGCGGCAAAAAGCCAAAGACGGCGGCGCCCGCTGTCGATGCCTTCGCCTGCAACGAGGTGCGGCTGCTGATCGCCATGCTGGCCTACCAGACCATGCATGTGGCCCGCCGCGCCATGGCGCGCGCGACCGGCTCGCCGTGGAGCCTGCGCCGCTTGCGCGAGCGCGTTTTGCGCGGCGGCGGACGTCTTGTCATCTCGGCCCGCCGCATGACCCTGATCCTCGCCGAAGCCGTGGCGCCATTCTGGGCGGTCCTCTGGCCGCAGATACAGACCCTGCGCGGCGCGAGTCCATGAGTCCCCGCCCGGCGCCTATACCATCAGACCGCCTACAACGCCTTCGGGCGCCCTGAACGCATGCGCATCGGCGCCGCAAGTTCCACGTTCTGGATGCCGGAAATACATCGTTAGCAATAAAGCTGCGAAACACCGTCAGCGCTCGCATCGGTGCCGACTGTGCGTGCTGCCTAAACCGCCCTCAACCCGACATTGGCAGCCCCCAAGGCCATCCCGGTGAATAATGCGGGATTAAACATAGTTCTGCTTTCTGCGGTTTACGACGCAACAGTATTTTGCACCTTGAACTCCAGAAGGGATCATACAACTTAGGCCCCGATATCGTTATTTCAGGCAGTAGCGTCGCTATCATTCCATCGAAAAGGTGCCGCACCCATTGTCTGTACATGAAAACGTTCCGAACCAAATAGCGCTGGCTTTGCAAGATCATCATGATCAGACGGCGTTGGTCGATCGTTTTACAACGCTGACTTATGGTCAATTGGGCGACTTGATCAGGCGACTTCAGGCATTTATGCCAACCGCTGCGCCGGTTGCTGTGTTTGGAAAACCGTCCGTGATTTTTGGTGCAGCCGTGACAGCTTGCGTCGTCTCAGGACGCCCGTTTGTGCATCTTGATCCGGCGATGCCCGATGATGTGTTGGGCAATATCCTTGCCGAACTTGCAATTGATGTCGTCTTTGTCACCGATCAACCCCTGGCTGGCCAATTGCCCGCGGGCTGCACATGCGTTGATGTGAAACCCCTGCTGAAGGGATTGGCCGCAAAGCCACTCACCCCCGTCAATTCCGCGCAAGTCGCAGCCGATGATATTATCTATATCGTGGCGACCTCAGGGACGACGGGTAAGCCAAAGTGCATTCCCGTCGCGCAAATGTCAGCCTTCCTGTCTTATGCGTGGCGCGATGCCTATACGCCCTACGGACCCGGTGATCGTGTTGGGGTCTATATCTTTGCAATCTGGGAGATGTTCCGCCCGTTACGAAATGGGGCCACTGTCCACTTTGCGCAATTCAACGAATTGATGAACCCCAACGATTTGGTGCGCTTCTGGCAGCGTTCGGCTGTAAACGAGATGCTGTTCACGCCCTCTGCCTTGGAAAAGGCCCTAATGGCTTTGCCTGCGGGCCCTATCCCAGACCTGTCCTTGCGCCGGATCATTCTGAACGGCGAAGTTGTGAGCGACGATCTGATCGCGGCCGTGCGCCAGAAGTTGCAGGATGTCACACTTTGGAATCTGTATAGCATCTGCGAGACGCACGACATTTGTATGACCGATGTGACCGCGCGCCAGCCTTGCAATGGCCCTGTGTCAGTGGGCGTTCCCATGCCACATCTTCGCGCCGTTGTTCTGGATGATAATGATCAGGTTTGCCCCGTCGGACAGCCGGGATTGCTGCATTTTGAAGGGCCGGACATGCTGGGTCCGGGTTACATCAACCGCCCCGAGGACACTGCTCTGCGGTTTCGCAACCTAAAGGTCGCGGGGTGCGACCTCCGCCTTTATGATACTGGCGATCAGGGCTATATGGATGCAGAAGGCGCCGTTTTTGTCATCGGGCGGATCGCTCATATGCTTAAACTTCGCGGCCAAAGTATTCAGACCCGCGAACTGACAGAATCCTTGCGCCGCTATATCGACTTTGGTCAGGCGGTGCCGTGGATTAAAGACGTCGCGGGGCAAGGCAACGCGCTGGTAATCTACTACAATTGCGATGCCGATCAGGTGCGCAGGAACGCTGAACGTTGGGGACTAACCGGAGGACAGACGCGCATCCCTGCCAGCCTGTCCAAGGCCATGCGCAAGGATTTGCCTGCCTATTGCGTCCCCAGCTATCTGGTACAGCTTGACGAGATCCCGATCAACGCGGTGTCGGGAAAGTATGACTACAAACGCCTGCCGGACATCTTTTTGATGCAAGAAATTGAACCTGCCGACGCGGCCCCGCCGACGCTTGTTCACGGCGCGCAGGTCCTGTACTGCTCGGTCAGCGATCTGGATCAAAGCTTGTCGTTTCACGACCAAGGCGGCGATTCGCTTATGGCGGTGACCTTTCTGTTGGCATTGGAAGAAAGCTATGGCTGCGCCGTCGACTTTGACTTTGCCTTGAACGTGCCGCTCGGACGCTTGCATGATCTTTTAACAGATGCGGGTCATCAACCGGCGGCACATGTAGCCTTCACGCAGCCCGGCATTTTGCTAACGGGCGCCACGGGCTTTTTGGGCAGTCGCGTGCTTGCTGCTGCGGCGCGTGCGTTGCAGGCCGATCAGGTGATCTATTGCGTGATCCGCGACAAGCGTCGTGCAGCGGCGGATCGTTTGCGCAGTGTCGCTGCGGCCCAAGGTGTTGACCCAGACAGGCTGGTGCTGATTTCGGCATCGATCGACGATGCCCGGTTTGGGCTTGATCTGCAAAGCTATGCGTCGCTGGCCGCTTGTGTTACGTCCGTAATCCATTGCGCCGCGATCGTGAACCTTGCCGTTGACCACGACCACTCCAAGATGTGGGCGCAGACCGGCATGACCAACATCTTGCAAATGTGCAAAGATGCTGGGGCGGATCTACGGTTCTCGTCGTCTTCGGCGGTTTTTCCGGATATAGGTGGGGCGTTCGCCGAAGGACCTGCGACCGCGTTTGAAGGCTGTTCCGGCTATGGTGCCGCAAAAATTGAAGCCGAGGCGCAGATTATGGCGTCAGGCCTTACCGCAGCAATCGTGCGCCTGCCGTCGCTGTACGATCTGGCAGCCCCCAATGCCAAAGACATCTATGAAATCATCCTAGCCGCCTGCAAGCGATCCAGGACAGTGCCCGAAGGGTTCACGTTCCGCATGGTTGACGTGCATGGTGTCGCGGAGTTCATGGTTGGCCTGACGCCGCAAGACGGGGCCAGTTTTTATAACTACGGCCCCGATGCATTGGTCAACCCAGATATGATCCCCGACGGGTTTAGTTTCTTGCCGCAAGATGCATGGCTATCTACAGCGCCACTGTCCGATGCTGAGCGCGCTTTGATCACCGCCGACAAGACGGTTTTGCGCGCGTCGTCGCGGTTTAAACACGCGGCAGCAAAAGCGGCTTGGCAGCAAATAACGGGAACCATTTTTGCCAATGCGACAGACCCCGAGGCGCTGATCGCGGCGCGGTTTACCAGTTCGTAGCGGCGTTTACCTTGATGTCTTCCATCGTAATGGCCCGGCCTGCGTCACTTGCCAAAAACGCCACAAGATCGGCAATTTCTGAGGGTTGAACAAGCGCGCCCTGCGGATTTGAGGAGGCAAATTTTGCATGGATTTCGGCGCGTGGCAAACCTGTTTCAGCGGTTTCCGCGTCCACGAATGACTTTAGCATTTCAGTTTCGACCCATGTCGGGCTGATGCTGACGCAGGTGATCCCGTGAGAGGCCCCCTCGAGGCTGACAACGCGCCCCAGCCCCAAAAGCCCCGCCTTTGACGTGCAATACGCTACGTTATTCTCGAGCCCCTCGTGGGCGGCGGTAGAGGCCAGATTGATGATCCGCCCCCAGCCCTGCGCTTTCATCAAAGGCATTACAGCGCGGATCATTTTGAATGTGCCGGTCAGGTTGGTGTCGATGTGGGCCTGCCAAATGTCGTCACTGTGACCAATGACGGGGGATTCCTCGTAGACGCCAGCGGTATTCAGCAAGATGTCCACCGATCCGTGACGGTCCAAAACAAGATCGACAAAGGTGGCAACACTGTCGCTGTCGCGCACATCCAGCTTGGCTACCGTAACCTGCAGGCCCAGTTTGGCATGCAGGTCCGCCACCGCTTGTGGATCGTCCCCACGCCGCGCACCGATGCACACGGTTACGCCATCCGCGATCAACCGTTTGGCGCTGGCCAAACCCATCCCTGACAATCCGCCCGTGATAATCGCCACTTTTGCCATGATCTGCCTGCCTTTTGTTTTCTGATAGTGGCGTTATGCATGGAGGGCGTCGGAATATCCAATCTAAGTCTTTGGGAAGGCAAGTTTGGTCCGGCAAGCCAATCGGCTATCGTCATTGCAAGCTTTTGAAATCGCCAAGCCGACTTTCGCTGCAATACTGACAATCATTAGAATGGGCTCTTGCACCGGTCATTCGCCGCGCAGAGCACGAACGGCCGCTTTAGGACGCAACGAACGCAATCCAGTTGAACGGCTTGCGCAAGCCTGATGGTTTTGGCTGACACCGGGTGTCGGTCTTTCCAACCCAAGGGCGGTGGAGCGGATGCAAAGCAGCACATGTGGGAAC
>JAGXHC010000218.1 GCA_024636405.1 Sulfitobacter sp.
CTCGGCCTGCCGACCTATCCTCGTTTTGATCAGAAGGGATCACCACGGCTGGTGCCGTCGGCACCAGCCAGACGGCGCAGGAAAAAGCTCACTCATGACGTCCATGGTGCCTTGACCGACATTTTCCTGCAGGACGAACCCCATGACATCGACCAGCTTCGTGCATCCCTTGTCCGGCGCCTTCCAGAATATGAACTCGTAGCTGTAAGAAACCGTCACGGTGTCGCGAGCTGGCAGGTCAGGGCTCCGGCCGACAACGGGCCAGGGTTCATTCCTATGGCACTCGGCAGCCTCGGCGTCGCCTGGGAGCCGCGCCATCTGAAGCGGCGGTTTGCCTTGGTGCAACAGCTGTCCGTCATGAGGCCCGTTCTCCAGCTGCGGGTTCTTGCCCGCCAACTCCTCGCAATTGAAAACCATCCCCTCTTAAAAGGAAAACTAACCGATGGCCCTGTCAAACCTCGACGCGCTGAAGATTCCCTCGCAGGAGGACCACACCGCCCAGGCCTTGGCGCGGATCGAGAACATGATTGTCCCTCTGCATGCACTGCTGGACCTTTTGAACAAACCGGTCACGGAACAGGAAGCGGACCTTGTCCAACGCCTGCTGGATCTGCTGACCGAGCTGAAGGAAGAGCTACGCCTGGCCCGGAAGAGCGCTTTCAATCAGAAGAAAGCCTTCAAGCGGATCGAGGCACAGCTGGCCGACCAGAACCGCATGATGAGCGAAATGCATCGCGTCTTCATGACAGCGACCGACCCACCGTAGGTGCTTGGCTCGGTGAGCTATGCCGGTCCCTGCCCAGGACCGGCAAGAGGCTGACCGGGGTGACGTGGCCAGACAGTCGGATCGCGGCGTCCGTCACGGACAATGATGGCCAGTCAGTTTTGCTAACGCCCGGCGAAGGCTTGTCCGCAAATGGATCCTATATTGATGCCGACGCAGGCCCGTCATTATAACTTGAGTCAGACCCCGAAGCCTAAACAACCTGCGCGTTACAAATTGCCAATGCGAACCCTCGCCCGTAAGGTTCCTAAAAAATGGGATAAGACAGGCAATGTTTGAAAACGCCTTTCACAATATTGATCGCGTCCTGCGCAACGACGAAGGACTGGCCTCGGAACTCGACAATGCGGAACAGACCTCATGGGTGCTCTTCCTGAAATACCTCGATGATCTCGAGGCCGACCGCGAGGATAACGCGGCGCTCGAGGGGCTGGATTACACCCCCATCCTCGCCGCCCCTTATCGCCGGATCGGCATCCTGCTTGAGCGCAAGGGCATGACGATGAATCACAAAAAGCTTTATCGGAAAGAAGGGCTGTCGGTGAAACGACGACGTGGTCGGAAGCGGGCCCGTGGATCTCGCACGCCGATGCCGGAGGCCGCGCATCCAAATGTGCGCTGGTCACTCGACTTCTTGGCTGACAGCTTCGATTCCTCGCGCAAATTCCGCATCTTGGCGGTGATCGACGACTGCTGCCGAGAGAACCTATGCTTGACCGCCGACACAAGCATCTCGGGTGCCCGCGTGGCGCGCGAGTTGGATGCACTGGAGCGGATTACGAAAAGCCTGCTTGCATCGTCAGCGACAACGTCCGATGCGCGGAATAATCGTCTAACCGTCAACGGGACAGAACAAGCGACAGCGGGGCCGGATGCCTTCACCGCGCTCTACCACCGCTTTGCAGAACTGATAGAGGCCGGTCAAAGCGACGTCGACGCAGACCCTCTTGCCCATGTCGCGGACGCCTTCATGATCGGCACCCGCCGACCGGTAGCACCGCTGCTCTAGCAATTGCAGCTTGTTGTCGTGCAAACACCCACTGCCTCCGATCAATTGAAAATTGTAGACAGTTGACAAAATAGGCTCCGCCAATGATATCAAAAGGACGGCAGGTTGCAGCCCCTGCTCGTTGCTGGATGTGCGAGGTTTCCATCGTGTTCACCAAACTAAGGTCAGAGCGGTTCATTTTCTGGATCGCACTTGTGGCGTCCGTGATCGGCGGGGCACTGTGGTCGCAACTGGATTTGCCGTTGGGCTGGCTGATGGGGGCTGCACTTGTTACGGGTGCCTTTGCCATGTCCGGCGCCAGAATCGCGATCCTGAAACTGCCGCACCGCGCAGGCATGATCGTGATCGGGTCCAGCGTCGGGCTGACCCTGACCCCTGAAATCGCATCGCGTATGGTGGGGTGGTTGCCGTTGATGCTGGCGGCGGGCTTCCTGGGGATGCTGGCAGCGGCCCTGGTCGCCCCCCTGCTGGCCCGTTTCGGTCGGATGAGCGTTGCAACGGCCTACTTTTCCTTGCTCCCCGGGGGAGTGATCGAAATGGCACGGATAGGCGAAGGTTATGGTGCCGACCGCACAACGATTGCCGCACTGCACGCCATTCGTGTGGCACTGGTTGTCGGTGTGCTGCCTCTGGTCCTGCTCAGCCTGCTGCCCGGAGAGGTGGGTGACTCTGCGGCTGCACCCGACGCACTTTTACCGCAGCTTGCGATTGCCTTGATTGTCGGCGCGCTGGGCGGCTGGGTCGGAACACGGCTTGGCTTGCCTGCGGCGTGGCTTTTGGGGGCGGTGCTGGCGGTCGGGACAGTGGCCGCGACAGGCAGCATTGGCGGGCGGATGCCGGCCCCCCTGCTGGCAGCGGCGCAGGTCATCGTGGGTATGGCACTGGGCGCGCGGTTCGAACGCGACAGGCTGGCCGCGATCCCGCGCGCGCTGGCCGCTGGGCTACCGGCGCTGGCCTTGATTATTACACTGATGGCAGGGGCTGCCACCCTGGTGGCGCTGCTGACGGGGCAAAGCATCGCGTCGCTGGTTCTGGCGTTTTCCATCGGTGGCATGGCCGAAATGGTACTGACGGCCAAGGCGCTTTATCAGGATGTGGCCCTTGTTGCGGCCTTTCAGGCGCTGCGCGGTGTGGTCGTGAACGCCACGGCAGGGTCACTGTGGCGGTTCATCGACCGGCGCATCCTGAAAGGACAAGGCAACCATGAAAATCGTCAGGACAAATAAGCGCCGCCATTGACGTGCATTGTCTCGCCCGTGATGTAACGCGCCTGGGGCGAACATAGGAACGCCACCGCATCTGCGACCTCTTGCGCCGATCCGCGACGACCGACCAGGTTGGTGCGACTGTCGTGGTGTTTCGGTGCCGTGCCGCCTTGCGCCTTGCGCTCTGTCTCGATCAGACCGGGAGAGACGCAGTTTACCGTGATACCGGATGCACCCAGATCATGCGCCATCGCCTTGGTCAGGCCGATGATTGCGGCTTTTGATGTGATGACGTGCGCACGGTCCGCCGCACCCGTGCTGCCGGTCAACCCGCCCAGTGATACGATGGCCGCGTTGGGGCTTTTCTCAAGATAGGGCAAGGCCGCTTTGCAGACCAAAAACACGGCGTCCAGATTGACGCCCATGACCTGCTTCCATTGCGCGAATTCAAGCTTTGCGAAATTCGCCTCAGGCCGGATTGCGGCGTTGTTGACGATGATATCCAGACGATTCCGCGCACCTGCCGCCTCTGCCACGATGCGGGCGGCGGTATCTGGATCCGACAAATCGCCGCTGACAACCGTGGCAGTGCCACCCACTGCCGTAATCTGCGCCACCGTTTCAGCGGCGGCATCGGTATCGCGGTTCACATGGACCACCACATGCGCGCCCGACTTTGCCAGCGTCACCGCAATCGCGCGACCGATGTTACGGGATGCGCCAGTGACAAGCGCGCTGTGATCGACAAGGGGCAGGGTCATGGCAAGGACAGTCTTTCGATAAGGGTTAGGTCCGCATCACCGGCGGCGATGCGGTTACAGGTATCAAGCAGCGTATCGGCAGGGGTGCCGTCTACACCGGCAAAGGCCAGATTGGCGCGGAATTTTGCGTCGATCTCTGCCGCCGACAGCGGCTCTTTCACGCCGCCGCGCATATGGTCACGGCTGCTTTCCAGCACCGTGCCATCGGCGTAGGCAATGCGCACATGGCCGGTGAATGCGGCGGGATAGGGGTTATCAGGGTCAACTTCGAACCCGACCTTGGCGGCCAGCGCCCGCAGGGCGTCATCAAACACCACTTCATCCAGAAATTCGGCCAAAGTCGCCTGCCCGCGCATCAGGCCAAGTGCCACGCCGTAAGGAACAGAGAATTTTGCCGCGTAGGACGTGGGGGGTGCCTGTTTCAGATCAAGCGGTTCCCACAGCCGGTGCACAATGCCTTCCGCGGTCTTGCAGGTGATTGCGGTGATCCCTTCAAGCGGTGCACCTTGGGCACGCAGATCAATCGCGCAGTCGATATAAGGCTGCACCATGGTGCCGCAGGGATAGGGTTTGAAGGTAATCGTCTGCATCACCCAGCGAGTGCCAAGACCGTCCGTCAATTGCGCCGGATCGGCGGTAATCGACGGTGCAAAGGCCTTGAACGCGCCATGCGTGCCTTCGAATACGAAACGCGGCCCGACAAAGCCGCTGGCGGCCATGTTGTAGGCCCGCAGCGCCGACTGCGCGGCCCAGCCGGGGTGCATCCGTTTGGTCCAGCTGCCGTCGCCAAGATATTCGATGATGCCCGAAGCCATCGAACCGACCGTGCCCAGCGCATTGGCCGTCGTTTTGCGGTCGGCCCCTGTGGCCGCACAAACTCCGGCCGTTGCAGCAAAGGCACCCAGAACGGCTGTCGGGTGAAATCCCGCCGTGTGCACCGCCTTTGGCACCGCCAGCGCCAAACGGCACAGAAGTTCCGTGCCAACGGCAAGGCCCAGCATCAGGCGATCATTGTCGAACCCGTGGGTTTGCGCCGCTGCCACCAACGCAGGCACGATGACGACACCGGAATGAACAGGGCCACCCTCAAACGTATCGTCGAAATCTTCGCCATGGGCCGCCGTGCCGTTCACCAATGTGGCAGATGATGCTGCCGCGCGCACACTTTGGCCGATGATGATGTGATCGCCTGGCTCGTTCGCGCCCATGGTGGCGGCCACATAATCGGTATCGCGGGCCGCGACGCACAGGCCGGTGATATCCACCAGAATGTTGCGCGCCGTTTGTCTTGCGGCGGCTGGCAGATCGGCGGGCGAAAGTCCCGCAATAAAATCGGCCAGCGTTTCGGATAGGCTGGGTTGAGAAATACTGTTTTCGGTCATGCGGCATCTCCGGCTGCGGGGGCGGCTTGCGGTCCGCGGATAAGATCCAGCACCCGCTTGCCCAGCGCACCAAGGATGAAGATGGCAGACAGCACCAACAGCGCCAGCGACACCTTGTCGTCAATGAAAATGGCGTAATCGTCGCCGGACAACACAAGCGACCGCCGGAAGTTGCTTTCGACAAGATAGCCAAGGACAAGACCCAGCACGGCAGGCAGAAAGGGGAACCGCAGCACTTTCATCAGATAGCCCGCAACGCCGGCCGCCAACATGACCGATAAATCGAACAGCGAATTATGGATGGAAAAGATGCCCGACATGATCAGCGCAAAGATGAAGGCGGACAGATACGGGCGCGGACGGTTCACCAGCCAGATGCATATGGGCAGCATGGCAATCCCGATGAAAAGCAGGCTAATCGCCGCGACCAACAGGCCGCCGTAAAGGCCATAGACGACCTCGCTCGATCTTTGGAACAGCATCGGGCCGGGCACGATCCCGTGGATCAGAAAACCACCCAGCAGAATGGCCGTGGAATTGGAACCGGGAATGCCGAAGGACAACAGCGGCACAAGTGCGGTTTCGGCCACCGCGTTGTTGGCCGCCTCGGGGGCGGCGATGCCTTCTGGCGCGCCTTTGCCGAAATTGGCCTTGTTCGGCGACCACCGGCGAGCCTCGTTATAGGCCATGAAAGATGCGATTGTGCCGCCTGCCCCGGGCATACACCCTTCGAAGGTGCCGATGGTGGCCCCGATAGTCTGTGGCACGACCAGCCGTTTTGCCATGGCGCGGTTCGGAAACACCATCTTGGGCTTCGATGCAACCTTTGCCCCCACCCCTTTGTCAGAGGCTTGCAGCAAAAGCTCGCTCATCGCGAAAAGGCCGACCATGATCATCACCGGCGCAATCCCGGACAACAGATCGGAGCTGCCAAAGGTAAAGCGGTTGCCACCCGTCACGGGATCGGTGCCGATAGTCGCAACCATCAAACCGAGCGTTGCGGCGACAAACCCTTTGAACAGGTTTTCACCGCTCAGTGTAGCGATCACCGACAGGCCAAGGATACCCAGCGCAAAATATGCAGGTGGTGTGAACGCCAGCGCCACGGCGGCCAGCGGTTTTGACAAAACCACCAGCATCACAAGGCCGAACAGGCTGCCCAGCACCCCGGAATAAAGCGAGATGCCCAACGCCTCACCCGCTTTGCCTTGCAGGTTCATCTCATACCCGTCGATCACGGTAGCGGCGGCGGCGTTGGTGCCGGGGGTGCGGATCAAAATGGCTGGCACCGACCCGCCGTATTCCGCGCCCACATAGGTCGCCGCCAGCAACACGATCGCGGGGCCGGGTTCCATCGTGTAGGTAAAGGGCAGCAACAGCGCCATGGTGATCGAAGGCGAAATGCCAGGCATCGCACCCCCGAGTATACCCCAGGCCACGCCGATCACGGCGGCAAAGATGATCCAGACATCGCTGAGCGACTGCAAGGACAGGATAACAGTTTCCATAGCGGCGGTGCCTTATTGAACGGTGAAGGTGTAGAAAGATCAGAAGGGCAACAGGCTGCCATGCGGCATGGACACACCCAGCAACACAACGAAAATCACCCAAAGGACAGCGGCCCCCGCAACAGCGATGGCAACCAGGCGCCAGTCGCGCGCGGCCCCTTGATACAGTGCTGTCGCCAGTACCAGCAACGCGATACCCGGCGCATAGCCGATGGAGGGGACCAGCAGGATATAGGCGATCCCGATCAGCAGGATACCGCCCGCCTGTGTGGCCTTGCGGCCCTGCCCCGCCCACTCGGGCTTGACCGGCAGCCCGGCCGCACGCATCCGCAGGCTGCGCAGCAGCGCGCCCGCCGCGATGATGACGCCAAAGACCACCATCAGGATGGCGTAGACCTTGGGCAGTCCAGCAGGGCCAACGGTATCGTCCAGCGCACTGACGCGCATCTGCGAGGCATAAGCGTAATAGACGGCACCGATGGCAATCGCGCCAATACCGCCAACAAGATCACGGGTGATAATCATTGCAAATCCTTTGGGACAACTGCTTAGGGCAAATCCTTTGGAAAAGGTGCGCTGCGCCGACCCGCTGATCTGCACAGCGCAGGCGCATCATTCGATGATGCCGTTTTCTTTCAGAAAGCCCGCTGTTTCGTCGGCAAACGTCTGCATGAAGGCCACATATTCAGCGTGGGGAATATATTCGGCCCGCAGGTTGTTTGCCTCGTAGATCGCCTGATATTCGGGATTGGCCAACACAGCTTGCGCCGCAGTTTCCCATGCTGCAATCACGTCGTCAGGGGTGCCAACGGGTGCGGCCAAGCCACGGAACTTGCGCACGACGACATCGTATCCCGATTCCGCGACCGTGGGCAGATCGGGGTAGTTGTCCAGCCGGTCGGCTGTAAATGTCGCCAGCAGGCGAATTTCTCCGGCCTCAAGCTGCGACCGCAGCTCCTGCACCTCGCCCACACCGATCTGCAGACTGCCGTTCAAAACGTTGATCATCATGTCGCCGCCGCCGTCGTGGGTCACAATTCCGGCCTCAACTCCGGTCGCGGTCTTGAGCTGTTCCAGCGCCTGACGTTCCAGTGAGGCAGGGTTAGCCGCACCCCAGCGACCACGGTCGTTGCGCGCGGCCTCGATCACATCCTCAAGCGTCTGATATTCGCTGTCTGCGGCGGTAAAGATCACCTCTGGGTCGCTGAAGAAGTTCACCAGCGGCATCATGTCGTTATAGGTAAATTCGGGTTCGGACAGCAGCGATGTGTAAATGAATGTCGGCGTTGTGGCATAGAACCGAGACCCGTCCGGCGGCGATTGCGCCAGATCGGCCATCGCATTGGCCCCCGATCCACCTGTCACGTTTTCAACGATAACAGTCGCGCCAAGGATCGGTGCCAGAAACATCGACATTTCGCGCAAGAACACGTCACTGCCGCCGCCGGGGCTGGAGTGCGTAATAAGCGTGACCGTATCAACCGGATAGGTTTGCGCCGAAACAGCGCCGGATGTCGCCAGAACGGCGAGCGTGGCGCAGGTGGCGATGGTGGTCCTGAACATGGTGATCTCCCTTTTTGAGGCCCGAGGGCTGGGCAGCCAGGAACCCTCCTCCCTTGCTGCTGTCGTAAAGGTGCATCCTGTATTGTCAACTGTCAACAGTTATATCGAATGGTTTTATCTCGGTCGTCTAACCGGCGTTTGGAACAGAAAAGCGCATCAAAATACAACCCGAAACAGCATCTGGGATGCTGTTTCGGGTCAGGTATTGGAATTGTAGACAAAAATTGGGTTCGCGTGGCTGCCGGCGCAAATCATGTAATGGCTGACGCCGTCACGCACCGCCAATGTTTACGGTTGCGCTGCGCCGGGGGCACCCATGGACTTCAGGTTTTCGCGGCGGAGGCGTTTGGCACGGCGGAAATTGTTGAACGCCGTCAGCCCAAGCGACGCGATCATGATGCACAGAATCAAAATCGCACCGGGCCGTTCGAGGATATAGCCGAAATCGCCACGACTGATCTGAAGCGTGCGGATCAGGTTCTGTTCCAGAAGGCTGCCCAGCAGCAACCCGACAACCGCCGCAGCCACAGGATAATCATACCGCAACATCGCCCAGCCCAGCAGTGAAAAGGCGTAAAGCGTAATCGGACCGGCCAGCGAATTGGTGATCGCATAAGACCCGAATGTGGACACGGCCAGCACGCTCGGGATCAGGAACCGCAGCGGCACGCGCACGATAGACGCGGCAAAGTAGACAAAGATAAGACCCACGAATAGCAGCACCACCGCCTGCACGAAGTTGCTGAAGATGATCGCGTAGACGATATCCTTGTTCTGCGCGATGAACTGCGGGCCGCCGATAATGTTGTGCATCGCAAAGGCAGCCAACAGGATTGCCGTCGCACCTCCACCGGGGATCCCCAGCGCGAACATGGTGGCCATTGCTCCGCCTTCGGACGACGAATTGGCCGCCTCTGCCGCGATGACACCCTTGGGGTTGCCCTTGCCGAAAGTGTCGGCATCCGGCGCGTTTCGCTTCGTCTCAGAGTAGGAGATCAGGTTGGAAATGGAAGAACCGACGCCTGGAATGGCCCCGATGATGACGCCAATCACCGATCCGCGCAGGATGATCGTGGGATAGCTGATTGCAGTTTTCAGCCCGCCGATGATGGCGGAAAAGCTGATTTGGCGGTCATCCTCGTTTTCGATCAGATAGGTTGTGTTGATGAGATTTAAAAGCTGGCTTGCTGCCAGAAGACCCATCATCGCGGGGATGGTGGGGATCCCATCCAGCAGCCACGGCACGCCCATCGTGCCACGCACGAAACCGGCAGTGTTCATCCCGATGGTGCCAAGCAGCACACCAAAGGTGCCGGCCAGCAGGCCACGCGCCATTGACGTGCCGGACAGCGACCCCAACAGAAGCAAACCCCAGATTGCAATCACGAACATCTCGAGCGGGCCGAGTTTCAGCACGACCGCTGATACGGGAACGATCAGCAGCAACAACAAGACATAGGACGACAGCGTGCCGATGACGCTGGACGCGAGAGCCACGCCAAGCGCCTCGTTATGGCGACCGGCCCGCGCCATGGGATAACCATCAAACGTGGTGGCCACGGCCGATGATGTGCCGGGAATGTTCATCAAAATTGCAGGCACCGACCCGCCAAAGCCCGCGCCGGTGTAGATTGCTGTCAGAAAGATGATGGCCGGCAAGAAATCCATGTAAAGCGTCAAGGGCAGGAAAATCGCCATCGCCATCGTAATCGAAATGCCGGGCATCGCACCAAAGACCAGGCCGACGAGCAGACCGGGGATCAGGTAAAGCCACGCGGCAGCAGACGACCCGAGCAATGCGAAGGCAGAAGTGACAGCATTGAAATCAAGCATGGTTACAGCACCATCATCGGAAAGGGATAGGGGACAAGCAGTTGGTAGCCTGCCACCAAAAGGTAGGTGAAGGGCAGCGAATAGGCCGCAATGCCCCACCACCGCCGTTCACCGCACAGATAAAGCCCGCCACTGACGAACAAGAGTGTGGCCAGATCAAATCCCAGCACCTCAAGCGAAAAGACAAAAGCGCCGAAAGCGGCGGCCAGCAGAGCCACCCGGAAAAGCTCTGCCCTTTGGGC
>JAGXHC010000219.1 GCA_024636405.1 Sulfitobacter sp.
ATCTCCGTCTTCGAAACCTACCAAGACATCGTCACGCAATGCTGCGACGCATGGAACTTCTTCGCCAACGACATCGAGGCCGTCAAATCCATCACAACACGTGATTACGCCAAAACGGTCAAAGGCTAAGGCCGTTGGTATAAGTGGTTAAATGTATGTGAATCCCCCCCGAGATGGAGATAGACTGGCACATGGCGAAAAAGGGAGTACTTGTGCCGGTTGCAGGCAAATAAAAACTGCGCAATTAGTCAACATAGACTACAAAATTTAGCCAGGATTGGCGAAGTTGTTTTTGACATTACGGGACTCTTTGGCACAACAGGGTGTGACCTGCGGCTTTAGGCACCAAGACTAAGTTAGGACCGGCCCATGAGCCAATCGCCCAACCAGCATATCCGTCATGGAAAGCCCTCGCGACGGATCATCTTTTACAGCCATGATACATTTGGTCTAGGACACCTGCGCCGCTCACGTGCTTTGGCCGCCGCCCTGACCCAGGGCGACGAAACCGCGTCGGCGATTATCCTCACCGGATCGCCCGTTGCCGGGCGGTTTACCTTTCCCGAACGCGTTGACCACATTCGCCTGCCCGGTGTGACAAAGCTGGCCGATGGCAGCTACGTGGCCCAAACGCTGGGCCTTAATATTGACGAAATCACGTCGCTGCGTGCGGGGCTGATCAAGACGGCCATCCAGGAATACGAGCCCGATCTGCTGATCGTTGACAAAGAGCCCTCGGGCTTTCGCGGTGAATTGCTGCCCAGCCTTGAATGGCTGCGGGACCATGGCAAGACGAAAACGGTGTTGGGACTGCGCGACGTGTTGGATGAACCAGAGGTGCTTGCCGTCGAGTGGGCGCGCAAGAACGCCATCGAAGCGACCGAAGAGTTCTACGATGAAATCTGGGTGTATGGAGATCGCGACGTCTATGATCCTACCAAGGGGCTGCCCCTGTCGGATGATGCCCGTGCCCGTATGCACTGGACTGGCTATCTGCGCCGCGAAACGACCGATGCCGGTGACCTGCCCGACCATCCCTATGTTCTGATCACACCCGGTGGCGGCGGTGACGGTGCCGCGATGGTTTCATTGGTGCTCGAAGCCTATGAGAAGGACCCCGATCTGGCACCTAAAGCGGTCCTTATTTACGGGCCGTTCCTGTCAGGCGATGTTCGTGACGCCTTTGATGCCCGCGTTGAAAAGCTGAACGGTCGCGTCACTGCGGTAGGCTTCGAGAGCCGTATCGAAGCCTTGTTTGTCGGTGCCGAGGGCGTTGTCTGCATGGGCGGCTACAACACGTTTTGCGAGGTCTTGTCCTTTGACAAGCGTGCGGTAATCGTGCCGCGCACGGTGCCGCGCCTTGAGCAATGGATCAGGGCCAGCCGTGCCGAAGAGATGGGCCTTGTCCGTATGCTGGATGAAAAGCGCGATGGCATGACCGCTGACGCGATGATCGCCGCGATCCGCAACCTGCCCCATCAGAACAAGCCCTCGCAGGCCGGTGCAGACGGGTTGCTTGACGGGTTGGACGTGGTGATCAAACGTGGCAACGCGTTGATGGATGGTACAGAATGAACCAACCGAAACTTGCTGTCGTTGTCAAAGGCTGGCCGCGCCTGTCCGAAACGTTCATCGCGCAGGAACTTGTCGCCTTGGAAGAGGCTGGTTTGCACTTTGACATCTGGTCCCTCCGCCACCCGACCGACAAAAAGACCCATCCGCTGCATGACCGTTTGCAGGCCAAAGTGCGCTATTTGCCGGAATACCTGAAAGATGATCCGGCCCGCGTTGCCAAAGCCCGCGCGGCTGCACGCAAAATGGAGGGCTATGCAGAGGCCCTTGCAATATTCGAACGCGATCTGGCCCGCGACAATACCCCGAACCGGCGACGCCGCTTTGGTCAGGCCTGCGTGCTGGCGCATGAATTACCAGCGCAAACAAGCGGCCTTTATGCGCATTTTCTACATACACCTTCTTCGGTTGCACGCTATGCCGCCATTTTGCGGGGCCTGCCCTGGAGCTTTTCGGCACATGCCAAAGACATCTGGACCTCGCCCGACTGGGAGCTGCGCGAAAAGCTGGACCCGGCATGCCATGGCGCTGCCTTCGGGGCGACCTGCACGGGCTTTGGTGCCAGACATCTGCGCGATCTTGCGGCGGATCCAAGCCGCATTGACCTCGTCTATCATGGGCTTGATCTGTCACGGTTTCCCGATGCCCCCACCCGCATTGAACGCAAGCCAACCAGCCCGTTTCAGATGATGTCCGTCGGGCGCATGGTCGAGAAGAAGGGCTTTGATAACCTGATCGACGCGCTGGCATTGTTGCCACGGGCGCTGGACTGGCATTGGACCCACATCGGGGGCGGCACCTTGTCAGACGCCATGATGACGCGGGCCAGAAGGCTGGGTATCACCGACCGTATCACCTGGCGCGGGGCCTGTGACCAGCCCGAAGTCATCGCAGAGATGCGTTCCGCCGATCTGTTTGTTTTGCCTTCGCGTATTGCGAAAAACGGCGACCGCGATGGTCTGCCCAATGTGCTGATGGAGGCCGCAAGTCAAAAGCTGCCGATCCTCAGCACGCCCGTATCTGCGATACCGGAATTTATCGAATCCGGCGTCAGCGGTATCCTAAGCGATGATGCCCCCGCGGCACTTGCAGCTGCGATGGAACAGTTTGCAGATGATCCCACGCTTGGCCCCCGGATGGCCGAGGTGGCGCATAAAAGATTGCATGACGATTTCACCATGGCCCCCGGTATCCGCCAGCTGCACAAGCGGCTTGACGCGATGTTGTCATCGACAAGCTGATGCAGCTGGCCTTTTACGCACCCCTCAAGGCCCCCGACCATCCGACCCCTTCAGGCGATCGCGCAATGGCCCGCGCCTTGATCGCAGCGTTAGCGTTCGGCGGCGCAAAGGTCAGTCTGGCGAGCACCTTAAGAACACGCGATGGCAACGGCGATCCGGAGCATCAACAAAAGCTGATGGATCACGCTCAAGCCGAGATCGCGCGCCTTATCCCATTGGGGCGCAAGGCGGGATGGCAGGCGTGGATCACCTATCACAACTACTACAAGGCCCCCGACCTGATCGGGCCATCTGTGGCAAAGGCCTTGGGCATTCCCTATCTGTTGATTGAATCGACACGTGCGCGCAAACGCCTGACTGGCGCTTGGGCACAATTTGCCAAGGCGGCAGAAGCGGCAAGCAATGCGGCAGATGTGATCTTTTTTTTGACACACCGCGACGCCGAGACGCTTGAAAGGGACCGGACCGAAAGCCAAAAGCTGATCCATTTGCGGCCCTTTCTTGTGCGCGAAAGCTTGCCTGCCCCAGCCGCAACGAACGGCCCCATGCTGGCAGTTGGCATGTTGCGCGCAGGCGACAAGCTGGCCTCGTACCAGATGATCGCGGAAACACTTTCCCTATTGCCCGAAGGGACATGGTCGTTGCACATTGCGGGCGATGGTCCCGCGCGTGCGCAAGTTGAAGGCTTGATGGCACCGTTCGGGTCTGCGGTTCGGTTTCTGGGGCAGCTAGACGCCAGCGCACTGGAAAAAGTCTATCATGCCGCATCGCTTTTATTCTGGCCCGGCGTCAACGAAGCCTTCGGGCTGGCATATCTCGAAGCGCAGGCGGCGGGCCTTCCGGTCGTTGCCCAAGACCGGCCCGGCGTGCGCGATGTTCTGGCACCGGGGCAATATCCGAACCCTGCCGACGGCGTGTCTGCCTTGGCAGCGCAGCTGCAATCGCTGCTGTCTGATGACGCTTTTCGAAGGCGTCTTGGTGCCGATGCCCAAGCCCATGTCGCAGCGCATCATCTGTTGCCCGCGGCCTCGGAAACCTTGCATTCCGGCCTCGCAGCTTGTGGAGTACGACCATGATCCAACTCGCCCTTCTTCGCCACGGCCACACAGATTGGAACCGCGCAGGCCGCATTCAGGGCCGCACGGATATCCCGCTGGATGCCGAAGCACGCGCAGCGCTTGCCGGACTATGCCTGCCTTCCCCTTGGGACGAGGCCGATCTGACCTCAAGCCCGCTTGCGCGAGCCGTCGAGACGGCAAAGCTGGTTGCAGGCAAGACCCCGCAAACCGATCCTGCCTTGATGGAGATGGACTGGGGCGCTTGGGAAGGGCAGCGTGGCATTGATCTGAAGGCCGACCCCGACAGCGGGTTTCGCGACATCGAGCATTGGGGATGGGACTATACGCCGCCGGGCGGTGAAAGCCCCGCAGCCTTGCGCGACCGCCTGATTCCTTGGGCTAATGCGCTTGGCCGCGATACGGTCGCGGTGTGTCATATCGGCGTGATGCGCGTGTTGCTGGCGCATGCGATGGGCTGGCATTTCGAAGGAAATCCGCCGTTTCAGATCAAGCGCAACCGCCTATATGTCATACAGATTGCCGCGCAAGGCTGGCAGGCCTCGGCCACACCCATCCGGCTGGAAACCCGCGCATGAAAGTCTGCATCGTTGTCACACATCTTCTTGGCACCGGTCACTTGAGCCGTGCGTTGACCTTGGCGCGTGCTTATAAAGCACAGGGGCACCAAGCCACCGTCATATCCGGTGGCATGCCGGCATCACAGTTAAACACCGACGGGGTTGAACTGGTTCAACTTCCCGCTGTCAGATCGGACGGTGTAAACTTTGCGCGGCTTCTCGACCAGACGGGCGCAGAAGCAGACGAGGCGCATTTTTCCGCCCGCATCGCGATGCTGATCGATACGGTAATTGCCCAACAGCCCGATGTCTTGATCACGGAACTTTTCCCCTTTGGCCGGCGCACCTTAAAGGCCGAGTTCACCGCTTTGCTGGAAGCCGCCGATGCCTTGCAAAAGCGGCCACTGATCTGCGCGTCGATCCGCGATATCCTCGCCCCGCCCTCGAAACCCGCCAAGGTAACACTTGCCAACGAACTGGTTTCGCAATTCTACGATGCGGTGCTGGTCCATTCGGATGCCGAGGTGACACCGCTTGCGCTAAGCTGGCCTGTGTCCGATGCGTTGGGCAAAAAATTGTATTACACCGGGTTTGTTGCGCCCCCCATTGCTCCACCGCACCCCGAACAACTTGGACTGGACGAGATTATCGTCAGTGCGGGCGGGGGGGATGTCGGTGCGCATGTGTTTGACGCAGCCCTTTGTGCCGCCAGACAAGACCGCCACAAACGCAGATGGCGACTTCTGCTTGGCGGGCAGGATGCACCGGCACGCTCAGAGAGGTTGATGCGCGACGCGCCTGTCAACGTCATCATCGAGCCCGCCCGCCCGGAGTTTCGCCAGATGTTGTATCATGCAGCCGCCTCCGTTTCGATGTGCGGCTACAACACCGCCCTCGACGTCCTGCAAAGCGGTGTTCGTGCCGTTTTTGTCCCATTTGATGCGGGCAACGAGGTCGAGCAAGGACTGCGCGCCGATGCGCTGGCGCAATTGGACGGGATTACGGTTCTGCGCACAGCAGATCTGACAGCGGAAACTCTGCTGGATGCATTGACCGACGTGCTGCAAGCCCCCAAGCGCGCGCCACGGGCCGATGGCTTTGACGGGGCAAACGAAACCGTCGAAATCACGCAAACCCTGAAAGGCGGCATGTCGTGAAGGTCGATTGGCACCCCCTGAAAGCCGAACTTGCCTTGTGGCGGGGCCAAGCGCGCACTCTGCCGATCTGGTGGCGTGACGATGATGCCGTTGAACCCACAGCAGCACTTGAGCGTCTGAGCGCACTGGCCGAGGCGCTGGCCCTGCCCGTGCATCTGGCCGTCATCCCCAAAAATGCCAAACCTGCTTTGCCCGATTTTACCAATGCGCATGATGCAATCATCCCCCTCGTGCATGGCTGGCAACACACGAACAACGCCACCGAGGGGGCGAAAAAAGCCGAATTCGGCCACCCGCGCAAAGCTGCAGCAACCGAAGCTGCCCTTGCGCTGGACCGCATGCAGGTGATGTTCAAAGACCGGCTTTTGCCGATCTTTGTGCCCCCGTGGAACAGGCTGGACGATGCGCTGTTGCCGGAACTTGCACAGGCAGGCTACTTGGGTTTCTCGACCTATTTGCCACGTGCGGCCCGTGTCGCGGTGCCGGGCCTTGTCCAGATCAACACACATATTGACCCGATTTTCTGGCGCGGCGGGCGCGGGCTGGTCCCTGCGTCCGAACAGATCGCCCATATCGTTCAATTGCTGCAAGACCGACGCCTTGGCATCACCGATGCGGATGAGCCATTGGGGTTTTTGACCCATCATCTGGTGCATGACGATGACAACTGGGAGTTTACACAGGCCTGCCTTGCCACGTTGCTGGATGGCGGCGCTGTCCCCGCCGACCTGCGCACCCTGCCCTAGCGTTTCTTGACGAACTCGGTCAGGATCACGATCCGCTGGCCTTCAACACGCCCTTCGATATGGGCCGGGTTGTCCGCCACAAGCGAGATTTTGTGCACAGCCGTCCCGCGCTTTGCGGTAAAGCCACCGCCCTTGACGGGCAGATCCTTGATCAGCACCACGGTATCGCCTGCGCTGAGCGGCACGCCGTTGCTGTCTTTGTGATCGCTCGGAGCGGCGACATTATCGGCCCACGCCCGCGTTTCATCATCAAGGTATAGCTGCTCGGCCAAGTCCGTCGCCCAAGCTTCGGGGATGCGGGCCAGTATCCGGGCAGCAAGCACCTGGATCGCGGGGTCTTCGGACCACATCGTCGCGCCAATCGCGCGAAAATGGTCGGCGTTCGGCTCTGCTGCGACGATCTGATCTGCGCAGATGCCACAGATGGCAACGCTGGCACCATCAGGGCCACCGGGCACAGGGGTTTCGATCAAGGGCGTGTCTGGCGTGGCGCAAAGGGGGCATGTCATCGCGTTGTCCTAGACCCTTAATGCGCTGCGCGAAACATAAAACAGCGCAAGCCACGAAACGAGCGGAACAAGTATCGCGGCCAGTGTGTTGGAAAGAATAGTATTAAGGAACTCGTAAATGTTTAACACACGTACAATTATCGCCGCCGTTCTTGCAGGCATCGCCGGCACAATCGCAAACTCCATCGCCATTACTGCCGCCATGGGTGCGACCTTGATGCCGCTGATCTTCAGCTTCGGCCGCGAGGCTGTTGCAATCCTTGTGGCGCTGCTGCTGATCCCGATCTTCGCCCGCCTGAGCGGTGCGAGCGCCTGGATCTCCTCGTTCCTGACGCTGACGATCCTGCCGTCGGTTCTGGCCAAATTGGTCTTTGACGCCGGGTCATCGTGGAGCGCGGTTTTGATGCTGAACGCCGTCTACGCCATCGTGGCGATCCTCCTTTATGTGCTGGTGGTGCGCAACGCTTCGAAGATTTAGCTGTAAGGGACGTTTTGGTCTCTGGCCGGATTTCTCGGCAGATGCTGGACCCAACCGGAAACACGGTCGGGTCCAGCGGCTCAAGTGAACCGTCACCATGGAATTAATCAGGCTGCGGGGCTTTCCACAGTCGCCCGTCTAAGTCGAAAACAGCCGAGTTCTAGCCATCCATCTTAAGCGCCGAGATGAACGCTTCTTGCGGAATATCCACCTTGCCAAACTGACGCATCTTCTTCTTACCGGCCTTTTGCTTGTCCAGCAGCTTGCGTTTGCGCGACGCATCCCCGCCGTAGCATTTCGCGGTCACGTCTTTGCGCATCGCGGACAATGTCTCGCGCGCAATCACCTTGCCGCCGATGGCCGCCTGGATCGGTATCTTGAACATGTGGCGCGGGATCAGATCCTTGAGCTTTTCGACCATCGCACGACCACGCGTTTCTGCCCGGTCGCGGTGAACCATCGTAGACAGGGCATCGACCGGTTCGTCGTTCACAAGGATCGACATTTTCACCAGCGCGTCCTGGCGGTAGCCGATCATCTGGTAATCGAACGACGCATAGCCCTTGGTCACCGATTTCAGGCGATCATAAAAGTCAAAGACAACCTCGTTCAGTGGCAGATCATAGACCACCATCGCGCGGCTGCCCGCATAGGTCAGGTCCATCTGGATACCGCGACGGTCCTGGCAAAGCTTCAGCACGTCGCCCAAGTAATCATCAGGCACAAGGATCGTGGCCTTGATGCGGGGTTCTTCGATGTGGTCCACAAAGGTCAGATCGACCATGTCGGCGGGGTTGTGCAGTTGCGAGACCGTGCCGTCTTTCATGTGGATGTCGTAAATCACCGAAGGGGCGGTCGTGATCAGATCGATGTCATATTCCCGCTCGATCCGGTCGCGGATCACTTCAAGGTGCAGCAGGCCCAAAAACCCGCACCGGAACCCAAATCCAAGCGCCGCCGATGTCTCCATCTCGAAACTGAAAGACGCGTCGTTCAGCGCCAGTTTTTCGATGCTGTCGCGCAGGTCTTCAAATTCGGCGGCGTCCACGGGGAACAGACCACAGAACACAACCGGCTGCGCAGGCTTAAAGCCGGGAAGCGCCTTTTCGCAGCCTTTTTTCTCGTGGGTGATGGTATCACCGACACGGGTGTCGCGAACCTGCTTGATCGAGGCGGTCAGAAAACCGATATCGCCCGGTCCCAGCACGTCAATCTCGGTCATCGCAGGCCGGAACACGCCAATGCGGTCAACGTGGTGCACAGACCCGTTCTGCATCATCCGGACCCGGTCACCCTTTTTCAACTGGCCGTCCATGATGCGCACCAGAACGATTACGCCCAGATAGCTGTCGTACCAGCTGTCCACCAGCATCGCTTTCAGCGGCGCGTCCAATGTGCCCTTGGGGGCGGGCAAACGGTGCACAACAGCTTCGAGGGTTTCGATAATGCCCACACCGGTCTTTGCAGACACACGGATCGCCTCGGAGGCGTCGATGCCGATCACATCTTCAATCTGAAGTGCCACGCGGTCGCAGTCTGTCGCAGGCAGGTCGATCTTGTTCAGCACCGGCACAATCTCGTGATCCGCATCCAGCGCGTGATAGACGTTGGCCAGCGTTTGCGCCTCGACCCCTTGGGTGCTGTCGACAACCAGCAAGGACCCTTCGACGGCGCGCATGGAGCGTGACACCTCGTAGGCGAAATCCACGTGACCGGGGGTATCGATCAGGTTGAGAACGTAATGTTCGCCGTTGAGCGCGGTATAATCAATGCGCACGGTCTGCGCCTTGATCGTGATGCCGCGTTCGCGTTCGATGTCCATGCTGTCGAGCATCTGCTCTTTCATATCGCGCAAGGCGACAGTGTTCGTCTCTTGGATGAGGCGATCAGCGAGCGTGGATTTTCCATGGTCAATGTGCGCGACGATGGAGAAATTGCGGATATGTGAAAGTGGTGTCATGTAGGGGGATATGGTGCGGTTTTGAGGATTGGTCAATGGGGCGGATGTGCCTGTTGGCATTGATGTTTACCGCGTTCTTAAAAGACACGCTGCTTTGAAGAACGCAATCCTCACGTCTTGATCGATCAAGACAAGGGACAGATGCGGGAAACCCCTATGCGCAATCTGCATATCGGCATAAAAACTCAAGGAAATATAGGCAAATGCCGCGCCTCACTTTTGCTTGAGCTATGCCTTCCTGCAACACATCTCGTCATTTGAGAGCCTTACGGTTTTGCATCTGCAAGACCTGCTTTAAAACCTAAATATCCGGTGGCTTCGGACATTGTGAGCCGGAAGAAAAGGAATTTAGAGATGAAGATTAAAAAACAGCTTGGAACTTCCACCATAGCCGCTCTTGGCCTCGCGTTTGTACCGGCCTTGGCGCAGGCGCAATCTGCAGGTCCAGTTTGGGATTTTTACGGCCAGTTGAACCTTGGTGTGATCAGCACTGATGATGGCGTCGACAGCAACTCGGCATTCACTGACAACGACAATTCAAACAGCCGCATCGGCCTGACATTGGCGCAGGCGTTGCCAGGTGGATCCCAGTTGAAGTTCACATTTGAAACAGGCCTGGGTCTGACCGGATCATTCAGCCTGAACGGACAAAACGACAGCTTTGATGTCGAATATCGCCGGACTGAGTTGCGCAAGCTTGATGTTGCATACAGCACGGCAACCATCGGGACGTTCTCGTTCGGTCAGGGCAGCACCTCGACCGATGGCACTGCCGAAGCTGATCTGTCCGGAACGGGCGTGGCGGCGTATGTGGGCATCAGCGATCTTGCAGGCAGTCAGTCCTTACGCTTTGCCAATGGCACCTTGTCGCCCGTCAGCATCGGTAACACGAACAGTTCGTTCGACGGCAGCCGCCGCTTTCGCGTCCGCTACGACACGCCTGTCTTCAACGGCTTCTCGGCCTCTGTCTCGGCGGGTCAGGAAGTTCTGAACTCGGGTGACGACAACGATTATTACGATGTAGGAACACGGTATGCGAACGATTACGGTGACTACAAAGTCGATGCGCGCCTGGGTTATTCCTTCCGTGACAGCACGAATGATCTGGTCATGGGCTCAGCAGCCATTCTGCATGCGCCAACAGGCCTAAGCCTTGCGGTATCCGCAGGTCGTCGTGTGGGCGGTGATGCTGACTATGCTTACATCAAAGCGGGTTTGACGCGCGATTATACGGCCATCGGTTCGACATCGTTCTCGGTTGACTATTACGACAGCAACGATTTCGTTGTGGCCGGGTCCAGCACCTCATCGGTCGGCGTGGCTGTGGTGCAGCGTCTTGATCAGTACAACACCGAACTTTACGCAACCCACCGCACATATGAATTCGACAGCGCGGCAGCATCCTACCGCGATCTGGATGTGACCTTTGTTGGTGCACGCTGGAAGTTCTAAAAGATACCGCCTTTGCCCGGTCTGCCGGGGCAAAGGCTTTTGCATTATCGTGAATTGCCCCACGCGCCTTTTTGCGGCATACTTGGCGCAGCAGAAGGGGCAGCGAACGGGATCAACTCGGGCGCCCGGTAGATGAGGCATCATATGTTACGACTTTTCACCATGATCTGTGCGCTTGGCGCTTTGGCTGCTTGCGGCGGCCCGCGCGGCTATAACCCAAGCGGCGGCTATGGCGGCGGGGCGGTGCTTTTTGCAACAGGGCCGATCAACTCGGCCTGCCTGTCGGCGGGGCGCAAGCAGGCCAGCAGGGCACGGTGTGGCTGCATTCAGGCCGTCGCGGATCGCGAGCTTTCGGGCGCAGACCAGCGCCGGGGCGTGCGGGTGTTCAAAGATCCCCATTCCTTGCAAGAGGCGCGCCAGTCCGACCGCGCCAGCGACAATGCCTTTTGGAGCGCATGGAAGGCCTACGGCAACACTGCCGAGACCTTGTGTAGCGCCACCTAACGCTAGATTTGGGGCTGTGTGGGCGGACCAAAGCGGTCAATCAGACGGGTCTTGATCTGATCACGCGCGGCCCGATATTGCGTAATCTTTGCCTCTCGGGTTTCGCCCAGACCCGTGGGGTCAAGGATCGGCCAGTATTCAACATCAAGATGGTAAAACCGCGTCAGTTCCAGCGCGCGCCGCTGGCTGGCCGGGCTTAGTGCGATGATCAGATCGAACGAGCTCAGATCGTCGCCCCAATTCTCCATCTCGTCAAAGCTGCGCGAGCGGTGGCGCGACAGTTCGACGTCAAGTTCCTGACACACCGCGATCGAAAACCCGTCAATCTCGAGGTCGTTCATCACCCCAACCGATTGCACATAGGTGCCGGTGCCGTAGAACTTCTTCATCAACCCTTCGGCCATGGGAGAGCGCACTGCGTTGTGATCGCAACAAAACAGCACCGATTGGGGCAGCTTTTTCTTCATCTAGCCGCTGTAGTGCAAAACGCAGATCAAGGTGAACAGCCGCCGGGCTGTGTCTGTATCGATCTCGGCCTTGCCCTCCAGACGCTCTTGCAACACGCGTGATCCTTCATTGTGAATGCCACGACGCGCCATATCGATGGTTTCAATCTGGGAGGGGGCGGATTTCTTGACCGCCTCGAAATACGATTCGCAGATCTGGAAATAATCCTTCACGACCTGCCTAAACGGCCCGAGCGACAGATGAAACTCGGCCGCTTTTTGAGCGTCTTCGGTATTTACGTCAAACACCAACCGCTTGTCGCGGATGGAAAGGCCAAGGTGGTACGGGCCTTGCGGAACAGGCCGATCGTCGCGGCTCGGCAGGGAAAACACGTTGTCTTCCAGCAGATCGAACAGCGCAACCTTGCGTTCTTGTTCGATTTCGGGCGTGGGCGGCGGCAGGTTCGCATCGTCAAGTACGATATGCGTGATCCGAGACATGGGCTTCTCTATTCATACTAAATTTTGCGGGACTTTAGACTGATGACCTTAGGTGATCAATCTTGGTCGCCGCGTCATTCGTTAAGTTTGCCCAATCGGGCCGTCACGGACAGACCATGCGCCTCAAGACTTTCCGAGCGCGCCAGCCGCTCTGCCGAGGGGCCGATTGCGCGCAAGGCCTGCGGGGTCATACGGGCCAATGTCGTGCGTTTCATGAAATCCAACACCGACAATCCCGACGAAAACCGTGCCGAGCGTGCCGTAGGAAGCACGTGATTTGGCCCGCCGATGTAGTCGCCGATCGCCTCGGGCGTCCATTGCCCCAGGAAAATCGCCCCCGCGTGGGTGATCTGCGCACTCAGCGCGTCCACATCGGCAACGCAAAGCTCAAGGTGCTCGGGCGCTATGCGGTTGCTGAGGGCTGCTGCTGTGGCGATATCGGGCACGATGATGATCGCACCGTTCTCGCGCCAGCTGACGCCCGCAATGGCACGCCGCTCAAGGGTTTCGAGACGTTTTTCGACGGCATCGGCGACCGCCTGACCAAAGCTTGCATTAGTCGTGATCAGGATCGATTGCGCGCTCTCGTCGTGCTCGGCCTGAGACAGAAGATCAAGGGCAATCCAGTCGGGATCGTTTTGTGCATCTGCAATCACCAAGATTTCAGACGGGCCCGCGATCATGTCGATCCCCACCTTGCCAAAGACCCGGCGCTTGGCTGCCGCCACAAACGCATTACCCGGTCCGGTGATCTTATCCACGGGCGGAATCGTCCGGGTGCCATAGGCAAGCGCTGCCACCGCCTGCGCGCCACCGATCCGGTAGATTTCATCCACGCCCGCGATACGGGCGGCCAGCAGCACCAGCGGGTTGAGAATGCCATCGGGGGTCGGCACAACCATCGCCAACCGTTCTACGCCCGCAACCTTGGCCGGGATCGCATTCATCAGCACGGACGACGGATAGCTGGCCAAACCGCCCGGCACATAAAGGCCGGCGGCAGAAACAGCCGTCCAGCGCCAGCCCAATGTCGCGCCCACATCGTCCGTCCATTCTGCGTCTTGCGGAAGCTGGCGGGCGTGGTAATCGCGGATCCGGGTTGCGGCCATTTCGAGCGCTGCACGGTCCTCGGCGCTGACTTCGGCCACCGCGGCATCTACTTCGGCAGCAGAGATGCGCAAGGTTTCAGGCGTCAGGGTGATGCGGTCGAATTTCTGTGTAAGCTCGATAACCGCTGCATCACCGGTGGCATGGACCTGCGCAATAATATCGGCAACGGTATCGTCCACATCGGGGCTGTCTTCGCGTTTTGCCAATAGTAACGCGCTAAAGGCATGTTCGAAATCAGGCTGAGCGTGGTCAAGAAACTGGGGCATGTGGGTTCCTTTTCGGCCATTGAGGCCAATATCGGGCCGTGCATGACGGGACTGCTGTTGTATTTGGATATTTAAGAGCCAGAGAAGAGGATCAGGCTGGATGTTCCGGCAACTTGCGTGAAGGTGCCAAATAGGGCTTGGTCACATCTTTTAAAGTGGCCTCAAGCGCTTCGACGCTGAGCCGGATCGCCCCATCGCCTGCAAGGGTCAGCAAAATGTCACCCGATGGCGCGTCGGTCTCGATGAATTCGATTTGCAGCAAGGACAGGATCGTATCCACATCGCCCTTGGTCACACCCTGGGTCGAGACGCGTTCAACATGATTGAACATCAAGATCGACTGGACCCGTTCGGCGGCATGGCGCGTTTTGCCCGTGTCCTCCCAACGGACACGGTTCAGCAACAGCGCAAACCGCGCACCTTTGCGGTGCCAGCGCATCTCGGACGCCGGAAAAACGGCATCTTGGGCAAGAGACGAAATCACCTTGAGGTCATCTGCGTCCAAGGCACCAAGGTTTAAAGGTGCCTCGCGACCGTCTTCGAAACGTGCGTCATCGGTCATTGATCTTTGATCCGTTCTATATTTGCGCCTACGCCGCGCAGCTTTGCCACGACATGCTCGTAGCCGCGATCAAGGTGATAGACACGGCTTACCCTGGTTTCTCCTTCGGCAGCCATGGCGGCCAGAATAAGCGAAACGGAGGCGCGCAGGTCGGTGGCCATCACCGGCGCACCCTTGAGTTTCCTGACGCCGGTCACTGTCGCTGTGCCGCCATGGACTTCGATGTCGGCCCCCATGCGGACCAGTTCAGGCGCATGCATAAAGCGGTTCTCAAAGATTTTCTCCTCCAGAACCGAGGTCCCTTCGGCGGTGCACAGCAGTGCCATCATCTGGGCCTGTAAATCGGTCGGAAAGCCCGGAAATGGTTCGGTTGTCACATTTACCGCATGGATATTTCCGTTGCGACGCGCGACCTTCAGGCCGTCTGCCGTCTCGGTTACGGCAATCCCGGCCGCGTCCAGCTTTTCGCAAAAGGCGGCAAGCAGACTGATCCGTCCGCCCAGCAATTCCACCTCGCCGCCGCAGATCGCGGGGGCCAGCATGTAGGTGCCCAACTCGATCCGGTCGGTCACAACGCGGTGGGTTGCACCGTGCAGGCTTTCGACGCCCTGGATTTCGATGCGGCTGGTCCCGTCGCCTTCGATCTGGGCCCCCATGGCGCGCAGACAATCAGCGAGATCGACAATTTCAGGTTCGCGGGCCGCATTGTTGATCACCGTCGTGCCCTTGGCCAATGTCGCGGCCATCATGATGTTCTCTGTCGCGCCAACGCTGGCGAATGGGAAGTCGATCACAGCGCCTTTCAGCTTTCCTCCGTCGGCTTTCGCGTGCAGGTAGCCATCGCGCAAATCAATCTCTGCCCCCATCAGGGTCAGGCTGTCGGTATGAATGTCCATGGGGCGCGCACCGATGGCACAGCCGCCGGGCAGCGAGACCTGCGCATGCCCCTCGCGGGCCAAAAGAGGGCCAAGCACAAGGTTAGAGGCGCGCATTTTGCGCACGATGTCATATTCGGCGCGGGTGTTGATCGCGCCGTGGCAGGACATGGCGAGAACCTTGCCCTCTTGCAGCGACGTCACTTCGGCACCCAGCGAACGCAACAACTCGGTCATGGTGCGGATATCAGACAGGCGCGGCGCGTTGGTCAGCGTCAGGGGCTGATCGGAAAGCAGACAGGCTGGCATCAGCGTCAGGCAGGCATTCTTGGCCCCTGCGATTGGAATTTGCCCTGACAGCGTGCCGCCGCCTTTGACCACAATCGAATCCATCGTTCAGCCTTCCGTGTCCTGGCCCGATGGGCCGTTGTCTGTCTTTGTTTCTGCACTTCGGGCGCGGGCCTGCGCCTTGCGGCGGCCCATATTCGCCTTCAGCGCGGCCTTTAGTCTGTCTTCCCGACTGGCTTTCGGGTTCTTGGGCTTTTGAGGGGCGGTACCTTGTGACATGGGAATTGTCTAGCGCAGCGGGCAGGTATGGTCCAGATAGCGCTTGCACCATATTGCGAATGCGTCTAATCAGCCGCCATTCGTGCTGGAGTAGCTCAGTGGTAGAGCGCGTCATTGGTAATGACGAGGTCGGGAGTTCAATCCTCCCCTTCAGCACCAGAAATTCCCAATATTCACAGATGTTTGAACTGGGCTTGCTATGGGCTTTGACGCAACTGTGTTGTGGCTGGGACGTTCCCTTGCCTTGAGTGAGGGTCTTGGTGCGATGATCGTTCTCAACTCCACCCGTCGTGCGTATTTTAAACTTTGTGGGCAAATCATTGATCTCAATAATTTAGATATCGCGACGCGTCTGAATTTCTGCCAATCGAGGTCTGAGGTTGATCCGAACAAGGATTAGTTGGTCCTCGTTATCGGGCCGGGCAATCGTTTGATGAAAAATTAGGCACCTTTTTAGCCCCTGATTTCTTGGCGGCAAAGCCGGTTCTGCCGCTATCCACATGCATCAAGGCGATTTTCAAACCATTTCCAACGCCCCGCACCTTGCACGCTGCGACATTCAGCCGTTTGCTTGGCCTTATTGAGTTGCCGCCGCTGAGCCAAGACGCCATGTTGGGGACAGGAGCACCCATATATGTCAATCACTGCCAGTATCTATCACCTTACGCACTACAAATATGACCGTCCCGTCACGGTTGGGCCGCAGATCATTCGCCTGCGCCCTGCGCCCCATTCGCGCACCAGGGTGATTTCTCATTCCCTGAAGGTCTCGCCGGAAAACCACTTTGTGAATCACCAGCAAGACCCCTACGGCAACTGGCTGGCGCGTTTCGTGTTCCCCGAACCGGTGATGGAGTTCAAGATCGAGGTCGATCTGGTCGCCGACATGTCGGTCTATAACCCGTTCGACTTCTTCGTCGAAGAACATGCGACCAAGTTTCCGTTCAGCTATGGCGATGAGATTGCCCCCGATCTGAGCATCTACATGCGTCCCGATCCGGTTGGCCCGCTGCTAAGCGACTTCATGAAAACCATATCGCGTGATCCGATGGTGACGGTCGATTTTCTGGTGACGCTCAACAGCCGTTTGGCATCCGAGATCAATTATGAAATCCGCATGGAGCCGGGCGTGCAAACCCCCGAGGTGACCCTTGCGCGCGCCTCGGGGTCTTGCAGGGACAGCACTTGGTTACTGGTGCAGATCTTGCGCAATCTTGGGTTGGCCGCACGGTTTGTGTCGGGATATCTGATCCAGTTGAAACCCGACCTCAAGGCGCTGGATGGGCCATCAGGGACAGACACAGACTTCACCGATCTGCATGCCTGGGTCGAGGTATACATCCCCGGCGCTGGCTGGGTCGGGCTTGATCCGACATCGGGACTGCTGGCAGGCGAAAGCCACGTGCCGCTGGCCGCGACACCGCATTACCAGAACGCTGCCCCCATCGCGGGTGTGGCCTCTTATGCCGAAGTCGATTTTTCCTTCGACATGCAGGTCAAACGCACCGCCGAACACCCCCGCATCACGAAACCGTTCTCTGACACCTCATGGAATGCGCTGAACCAACTGGGTCAGGACATCGACGCCCGACTTGAGGCAGGCGATGTGCGCCTGACCATGGGCGGCGAGCCCACGTTCGTTTCGATTGACGATTTTGAAGGCCCCGAATGGAACACCGATGCAGTCGGCCCCACCAAGCGTGGGCTGGCAGACAAGCTGATCCGCCGCTTGCAGGATAAATTCTCGACCGGCGGTTTGCTGCATTACGGTCAGGGCAAATGGTATCCGGGCGAGACCCTGCCCCGTTGGACGTTCTCGATGTTCTGGCGCAAGGACGGGCATCCGATCTGGAAAGACCCAGACCTGCTGGCGCGCGAAGACACGCATGAAGATGTTGGCCCACAGGACGCGCAGGCCCTGTTGGTGGAAATCGCACGTTCGCTTGCGGTTTCGGGTGAAAACGTGCTGCCTGCCTTTGAAGACCCCGCCGAGTGGATCATCAAAGAGGCGAACCTGCCCGAAAACGTCACGCCAGAAAATTCCAAACTGAAAGACCCCGAAGAACGCGCGCGCATCGCAAAGGTGTTCGCGCGCGGGTTGAGCACGCCTGCGGGATATGTCCTGCCGGTGCAACGCTGGCAGGCCCGTGCTTCAAGCCGGTGGCTGTCAGAGGTGTGGAACCTGCGGCGCGGCAAGGTCTTCCTGGTCTCCGGCGACAGCCCCGTTGGCTACCGTTTGCCCCTTGGCACCCTGCCCCACATCCCCGCAAGCGACTATCCCTTCGTCTATCCGCAAGATCCGTCAGAGCCGCGCGAACCGCTGCCCGAGGATGTGAGCGCGCGCACGCAGGCCATTGCCAGTCGCACGGAAGACACCTCTGTCAGCCAGACACAGAACGAACAGACCCTTGATGCCGATATGACAGGTCGCGTGCGCACCGCGATTTCGGTTGAGCCGCGCGATGGCAAGCTGTGTGTCTTCCTTCCCCCCGTAGAGACGCTTGAAGATTATCTCGAGCTGATCGCCGCCACGGAAAACGCCGCCAAAACAATCGGGCGCAAGGTGCTGATCGAAGGTTATTCACCCCCAGCGATCCACGCATCGACGTGATCCGCGTGGCCCCCGACCCCGGCGTGCTAGAGGTCAACGTGCATCCTGCCGCGTCTTGGGCCGAATGTGTGCACACCACCGAAACAGTGTACGAAGAAGCCCGCCAGACCCGTCTGGGCACCGACAAGTTCATGATCGACGGGCGTCATACCGGTACCGGTGGCGGCAACCATGTGGTTGTCGGCGGTGCGACGACGACAGACAGCCCGTTTTTGCGCCGTCCTGACCTGCTCAAAAGCCTGATCCTGTTCTGGCAGCGCCATCCCAGCCTGTCCTATCTGTTCTCTGGCACCTTTGTCGGTCCGACGTCGCAGGCCCCACGCATCGACGAGGCGCGCCATGATGCGCTTTACGAGCTTGAAATCGCACTGGATCAGATTTGGCCGCCCACCGAAGGGACGCCGCCGCCGCCATGGCTGACCGACCGCTTGCTCCGCAACAGCCTGATCGACGTGACAGGCAACACCCACCGGACCGAGATTTGCATCGACAAGCTTTTTTCACCCGATGGGCCCACGGGCCGTCTGGGCCTCGTCGAGTTTCGCGGTTTCGAGATGCCCCCCAACCCGCGGATGAGCCTTGCCCAGCAAGTCTTGATCCGGGCCATCATCACACGCTGCTGGGAAAGCCCGATCAGTGGCAAGCTGACCCGCTGGGGCACAACGCTCCACGACCGTTTCATGCTGCCTGCCTGCATCTGGGATGATTTCCTTGATGTGCTGGCAGACCTGAAAGCCCACGATATGGCGCTGGAAGCAGATTGGTTCAAAGCACAGGCCGAGTTCCGCTTCCCCTTCTGCGGCGAGGTCACTTACGAAGGCATGACGCTGGAACTGCGCCAAGCGCTGGAGCCGTGGCATGTGCTGGGCGAAACCGGAGCGATCGGCGGGACGGTACGCTATACCGACAGTTCGGTTGAACGCTTGCAGGTCAAGCTGACCGGGCCAAACCCGGACCGCTACAAAGTGACGGCAAACGGGCGTTTTGTGCCGCTGCAACAGACCAAGGGGAACGAAGAACGCGTGGGCGGTGTGCGCTTCAAAGCGTGGAAACCGGCCATCTCTTTGCATCCTGTGCTTGAGGTCGACGCGCCTTTGACCTTTGACATCTACGACACTTGGACGGGCCGTTCTTTGGGCGGATGCCGCTATCATGTGGCACATCCCGGCGGGCGCAATTTCGATACCTTCCCGATCAATGGCAACGAGGCCGAGGCACGGCGGCTGTCTCGGTTTGAACCGATGGGACACACCACCAACAGCTACACGCCCCCCGACGAGATACCGCATCCAGAATTCCCGATGACGCTGGATTTGCGGCGCCGTCCGGGTTTGTAGCGCATGCAGGGTTCGGCCTCATCACAGCGACAAAACGGGCCGCGTGATCTGTTGGGCGGATACCGTCAAACCGCGGGTGCCCGTGACGAGATGCTGGACGGGGCGGGCAACGTCAAACCGATCTGGCAGGAGTTTCTAAACCATCTGCAAGGTCTGGGCGAGCGCGATCTTGCGCACCGGTTCTTGCGAGGTGATCAATATCTGCGGGATGCTGGCGTTATCTACCGGCAGTATAACGAGGCCGTATCCGTGGAACGCGACTGGCCGCTAAGCCATGTTCCCGTGCTGCTCAGCCAGGAAGAATATCAAGACATATCGGACGGGCTGATCCAACGCGCCGACCTGCTGGAATATGTTGTCCGCGATCTTTATGGCGCAGCCGAGCTTGTGTCCTCGGGCCAGTTGCCTGCAACATTACTGACCCAAAACCCCGCATGGTTGCGCCAGATGGTTGGCGTCACCCCTGCGTCAGGTCACTATCTTAACCTTTTGTCGTTCGAGATCGGGCGCGGTCCGGATGGTAAGTGGTGGGTGATCAGCGATCTGGTCGAGGCCCCCTCCACCGCCGGTTTCGCCATCGAGAACCGTGTGGCCATGACCAAGGTTTTCCCAAACTTCTTTGCAAAATCCAACATCCAGCGCATCGCGGGCTTCTTTCGGGACTTTCAACAACAGCTGTTTCATCTGCGGGGCAAGTCTGATGGTCAGATCGCCCTTCTGTCGCCCGGTCAGGCCAACCAAAACTATGCTGAACATGCCTATATTGCGCGGTATCTGGGACTTTTGCTGGTCGAAGGCGAGGATTTGATGGTGCAGGACGGGCGCGTGATGGTGCGCACCGTGGCTGGCCCCAAACCCGTCAGCATGGTGTGGAACCGGGTGCCAAGCGCGCTTTGTGACCCGCTTGAGCTGGATCAGGCCTCTTTGATCGGCACGCCGGGGTTGATTGATGCCCTGCGCCGCCAGCAACTGAACATGGTCAATTCCGTTGGGGCCGCTGTGCTTGAGACACGGGCCTTGATGGCATTTCTACCCAAGATCGCGCGTCAGCACTTTGGCGAAGGCTTGAAACTGCCCAACATCGCCACGTGGTGGTGCGGCGAGCAAAGCAAGCGCGATCACGTGATTGCCAACCGTGATCGTATGATCATCGGCTCGGCGTTTTCGACAGAACCCCTGATGGCCATTACCCGCACCGCTGGCGCACATGACGCGCGCAATATCACCGATCTTCTCAACCAGTCGGGGCGAGAGTTGGTCGGCCAGGAAGCCATCACTTTATCCACGACACCCACCTACGAAAACGACGCATTGGTCGCCCGCCCCATGTGCATCCGCCTGTTTGTCGCCCGCACACCCGAGGGCTGGCAGGTCATGCCGGGAGGCTATGCGCGGGTCAGCGCCGGTGACGACGCCAAGGCCTTTGCGATGCAGCGCGGCGGCAAGGTTGCAGATGTCTGGATCAAGGGCGAAAACACCATTGAGGCCCCAAGTCTGCTGGTGTCCGGCTCTGCGGCGACGCAGCGGCCATCGGCGCGCGCCGCCCTGCCAAGCCGCGCTGCCGACAACCTGTTCTGGCTGGGCAGATATGTGGAGCGTGCCGAGCATAACATGCGGCTTTTCCGGGCCTATTTCGCCCGGATCAACGATGGGGCGACAGCGGATGCACCGCTACTTGGCTATTTGCGCGCAAGCCATATGGACGGGGTTGCGGCTCATGCCAATGCGATGGCAAAGCGCTTTGAAGACCCCCTTGAGGCGGGGCTTACCGCCGCACGCAGGATCGGAGACCGCTTTTCGCCGGACGGTATGATGGCTTTGCACGATTTGGTGGCCACAACCAAAGACCTGAAAAAGCGTGATGTTCCGCTTGAAGATATCCCCAAAGAGATCAGCCTGCTTTTGCGCCAGATCACAGGCTTTGCAGGTCTTGTGCACGAAAACATGTACCGCTCTGATGGATGGCGGTTTCTGAGTATTGGCATCTCGCTTGAAAGGGCCGCGAACATGGCGCATCTGCTGGCGCAGCTTGTGTCGCCCGATGCCCCGGACGGTGCGCTGGATCTGGCACTTGAAGTCGGTGATAGCGTAGTGTCCTACAGGGCGCGGTTTTCAATCCTTGCCAATCCCGTGGCGGTGACTGACATTCTGGGCATTGATGATCAAAACCCACGCTCGATACGCTACCATATCTCGCGCGCGAAATTCCATATCTCTGATCTGCCGGGCCAGAACAACAGCCATGTTCTGTCAGATGTCGCCCGCCAGATCTTGATGCTTGAAACGCTGCTTTCGGCCAGCGCCCCGTCCGAGCTGACGTCACAGGCGATGTTGAAGGTCCAGCATGATATCTGGCACATTGCCGATGCACTGACCCTGGCGCATCTGGTCTAGTCGATGCTCTATGATATCCGCCTCACAATATCACATAACTACGCACAACCTGCAGGAAACGGGCGTCATCTTTTGCGGGTTTCGCCGCGCCCGCTTGCGAACCGGCAGCGCATCACCGCACATCTGATAGAAGTGTTGCCCGCCCCGGACGACCGCTATGACAGCGTTGATTTTTTCGGCAATGCGGTCAGTGCGGTGACCCATATCGCCCCTCACGACAAGATGGTGATCAGCATGTCGGCGCGGGTTGATGTGACTGTCCCGACAGAGCGTCCCGACGCCCATGCCGGCCTACAGGATCTGGGTCTTGATCTGGCAAAGTCGCGCGCGCTTGATCCGGCATCTCCGCTCCATTTTCTGGGGCCCGCCCCGCGCTTGACCACAAATTCAGACATTGCCGCCTTCGCGCGGGCGCATTGCGACCTGTCCGCAAGCGTGCGTGATATTGTGCAACAGCTTGGCGGCGCGTTGCACGCTGCGATGACCTTTGATGCCACTGCTACAGATGTGAATACCGACGCCGCCGAGGCGTTCAAGAACCGGCGCGGGGTGTGTCAGGATTTGTCGCATATCATGATCATCGCGCTGCAATCGCTGGGTATTCCTGCGGGTTACGTCAGCGGGTTCTTGCGGACGCTGCCGCCTCCGGGCGGGGTCAAACTGGAAGGTGTCGATGCGATGCACGCCTGGGTAAATGCCTGGTGCGGTGCGACACAAGGATGGATCGAATACGATCCGACAAATGCAACGCTGATCACCACGGACCATATCGTGGTGGCTTATGGTCGCGATTATTCCGATGTCAGCCCGGTAATCGGGCATTTGCGATCCTCGGGCGCGCAGGTCAATTCGCAGGCGGTGGACGTGGCCGTCGTAGACTAAACGGCCCTTTAAAGTGCCAGATCGGCGATCAACATCTCTTTGGTGTACTCCGCCTTCACTTTGCGTGGGCTGTTTCGCCCACCTTCGACCACGATAAAGCTATCGCCAAGCGCATAGGCGAAATCTGCATTCTGTTCGACCAGCAGGATCGCCATCTCGCCTTTCGAGCGCAGCAGGCGCAGCGCATCGCCGATCTGCTCGATGACATTGGGCTGGATGCCCTCGGTCGGTTCATCCAGCAGCAAAACGGCAGGTTTGGTGATCAACGCACGGGCAATGGCCAGTTGCTGTTGTTGACCGCCGGAAAGATCGCCACCGCGTCGGGCTTTCATGTCGCGCAAGACCGGGAAAAGATCAAAAATCTCGTCCGGTATGACGTGCTCGGATTTCGGCAAACAGGCAAACCCTGTCTCAAGGTTTTCAAGAACGCTCATCATCGGGAAAACTTCGCGGCCCTGCGGCACATAGGCGATGCCTGATTTCGCCGCCTGAAACGCGGTTGACAGTCGCACCGGTTTGCCACCCACCTTTATCGCCCCGCCAGAGGCCGGATGCCGCCCTGCAATCGCCTTGAGCGTGCTGGTCTTGCCCACACCGTTGTTGCCAACCATTGTGGTGATCTGACCCACCGGCGCATCGAACGATATCTCGTAAAGAATCCGGCTTTGCCCATAATGCAGATCAAGATTTTCGACTTCAAGCATGACCGCGCCCCAGATACACTTCGACCACCGTCGGGTTAGAGGTCACGTGATCCAGACTGCCTTCGGCAAGCACCGATCCTTCGTGCAGCACCGTCACCTTGCAGTTCAGGCGGCGGACAAACTCCATATCATGCTCAACGACAACGACAGCGCGGGTCTGCGCGGCGCGTTTGAGAATATCCGTCGTCTTCTCGCGCTCCTCGACCGTCATGCCAGCGGCAGGTTCATCGACCAACAAAAGCCGCGGTTCCTGCGCCAGAAGCATACCGATTTCCAACCATTGCTTTTCGCCGTGGCTTAGCTCTCCTGCGATGCGGGGCAGACTGCCTGACAGGCCGATCTCCTCGGCAATCGCCTCAATCCGCGCTGCATTGGCGGGGGTCTTGCGGTGCAACAAAACGGCCAGGGGTCCACGCGGGTTTTTCAGTGCCATGGCTAGGTTTTGCCGCACGGTTTGCGCCTCGAACACTGTTGGCTTCTGGAACTTGCGCCCAATGCCCGCGTTGGCAATGTCGGCCTCGGACATCCCCAGCAAGGATATGTTACGCTCGCCCCAGATCACGCGACCCTCGTCGGGTTTGGTCTTGCCGGTGATGATGTCCATGAACGTCGTTTTACCCGCGCCATTGGGGCCGATGACGGCACGCAATTCAGGTTCCGCAATCTGGATAGACAGGCTGTTGATCGCCTTGAACCCGTCGAAACTGACCGACACGCCTGACACTTCCAGCAAGGTGTTGTTCATGACGGTTTCCTGACCAGATAATCAAACAGCCCACCGATGCCTTTGGGGAAGAACAGCGTGACGCAGACGAACGAGACCCCCAGCAGCACCAGCCACCAGTCGGTCCACAAAATGGTATAAAAACCAAGGTTGATCGCAGGGGCTCCGCCCCCGGTGAACCAGCTTGACAGAAGCGACACAAAGGCGGCCCCGATCACCGCGCCGTACAACCGCCCCCTTCCGCCAATCGCGACCCAGACCGCCAGATAGATCGATGCGATCGGCGCAAGTTCGGCGGGGTTGATGATGCCTGCCTGCGGATAATAAAGCGCGCCCGCGATGCCGGAAATCACGGCCGTGAGCGTGAAGACGAACAGCTTGTAGCCCTCGACGCGGTAGCCCAGAAACCGGACGCGGGTCTCGTTGTCGCGAATGCCTTGCACGACACTGCCCATTTTGCCCGACACGACCCAGGCAAACAAAAGATACCCAAGGCCGAGGGCGAGCGCCGACCCCAGAAAGAATGCCAGACTGATGACCGCTTGCGAGGTGTCCTCATAGCCGGGGATGTTCTGCAAGCCTGACAGGCCGTTGTTGCCGCGCAAGCCGCTATCGTTCTGAAACAGCCACAGCGACAAGGCGAGGGTCATGGCTTGGGTCAGGATCGACAGATAGACGCCTGTGACGCGGCTGCGGAAGGCCAGCCAGCCAAAGACCAGCGCTAGCAGGCCCGGCACAAGCACCACCATCAACAATTGCAAAAACAAGCTGTCTGCAAAGGCCCACAGCCAAGGGAACTCTGAAC
>JAGXHC010000220.1 GCA_024636405.1 Sulfitobacter sp.
AACCGAAACTCCGCGCCCTGCCCCACTGTAGAAAATACAGCAACCGTGCCACTGTGGCGCAGCACCGCCTTTTTCACGATAGCAAGCCCGATGCCCGTGCTTTCCGGCATGTCTTGCGTGCGCAATGTCTGGAATGGATCAAATATTTTGCCATGATACCGTGCGTCAATGCCGGGCCCATTGTCGCTGACCGACACGCGGCACCGGTCACCGTCTGCCTGCGCACTAACATGGATCCGCAGTCGTTCCTTGCCGTCGTGGTATTTCACGGCATTGCCGATGAGATTTTCCAGAACCCGGCGAAAATTGACCGGATCCGCCTCGATCGACGGTATATCGCCGCTCAGGACAAGCTGGTCCGGGCCAAGGTCAAAGTCCAGCCAGAGCGCTTCGATAACCTCGTCCAGATTGAGTTTTGCACAGGTATCATTGTCCAGATCCACACGCGAAAATGCCATGACGCCCTGCGTCAGGTCGTTCATCCGCACAACGCGGTCGCGAATCCGACCCAGGTTGGACACGACGTCCGGGTTTGCATCCGGCGAGGCAAAATAGGGCTCGAGGTCTTCTTCAATCATCTCTGTCAGGCCGCAAATGCCCCTGATTGGAGTCTTGAGATCATGCGATGCAATATAGGCGAAATCCTCAAGTTCGGCGTTCTTGTCGGCCAGCACCCTATTCGTTTCCGCCAATTTCGTTTTCTCGCCCTGAAGTTCTTTCGTGACTTTGTCCGCATAGTCAAATGCCCGGTGGTTGGCGCGTGACATCAAGAAAAGCAGCGCCACAATCAGCGTCTCGATCAACAGCCCGGCAAGCAGGATCAGTTTTGGCTGGGCAAAGGTGTTTTCGCTTCGAAAGGCGCGGTCAGAGCGGAAATTAAGCGTCCAGGTCCGCCCGTAAAGATTTAGCGTCGCATGATCTGTGAACATCGGATCGGGATCAAATGCCGGATCGTCCGGCGTATGTTCGTCATAGATTATTTCACCTGCGTCTTTGATGCTGAACCTGATGTCGCGCAGATCCTTGGCAAGAAGCCCTTCCATCAATTTGCGCACGACGAACGGCGCGTAAACCGCCCCGGCACCGCGCGCCCGCCTCTGCGCAACATTGGCAGGCGTCGCACCCCGATAAAATGGTGCGTAAAACAGGAATCCCGGCGTATTCCCCGCATCCTGAACCAGCACAATTGGGCCGGTGATTTGCGCGGTCCCGTTATCCCGGCTGGCCAGCGCCGCGGTGCGCCGGTTGCGTTCATGCGCGACATCAAGCCCGACAGCCGCGATGTTTGTCGCCTCGGGTTCAATGTAGGAAATTGGCATTTTTTCAGCCGCGTCGTGCTGCGGATGAACCTTGAAGCCGGGCCGTTGACTTTGCTGTCGATCAACATGAGGTTGAAGTGTGTCGTCATCAAGAAAATGGATCACGCCGATCCCATTGATGCCCGGATACCGGGTGTCGATGCGCAGGCTACGCGCGAAGCTGTGCCAATTCTCATAGGACATGTCGCCGCCATTGGAACCAACCGTGGCAACGCCCGCCCAAAGCGCGTCTTCGTATTTTTTCAACCGCTCGGTGATCAGCCCCAAAGCAAAATCCCGAGCGTTGTCAAACCGAATTTTTGTTCGCACCTCGATTTGGTATTTCGTATATTGCCAGGTGGTCAGCGTCACAATCATCGACAGGGTCACCACGGCTACATGGACCAATGTGATGCCCCCACCGAAAAAGGTGGGTTTTTGACCCGTTTGCGCCATCGCGTTTTTCCCCGTCCATCTGTGCAGGGGCATAAGTAGGACAAGTGTCTTTAGAAAATGTTACGCCTCTGCCGATGGCACGCGCGCAGGCCCCCCGGATTTTCAATACGCATCAGTATTGTTGCTACCCTGGCGGGGATCATCAGGGCGCGCGTCGGCCCGGTCCATCAAGGTTCTGACATGGCGCGCAAAGTACCAGGTGACCGGCACCCCCAACATGACACCACCCGCGATTGCCCATGTCGGAGACAGCGGCGGCGCGCCGATCCAAGATGCTATCAGCCCGGCGAAGTAAAGGTTCGTGGCCGCGGCCCCCGCCCCGAAGGGATACAAGACGACCGTGATCCGGCCCACCCCCCATCCTGACTGTTTCACCGGCGACGCACCACAAGATGCACCGCAAGAAGCGCTGCCAGGAACGCCAGCGATGCGCAGAAAAACCACCACTCAGCGGTCGCCGACTGTGGTTGCGGGATTGGTCGTTCAAAAACGGCCCCTTGGGTCAGTGTGGGAAGAAATATCGCAATCGCGAAAGTCAGGCGTTTCATCTCAGGTCTCCTGCCTCAGGTTTCTGTAAATATCTGGAAGCACACGGATCAGCCGGTCCGGTTGCGGCAGCAGGTGAAATCCACCGCGTCCGAAGATCCGCGTGAACCAGTCCTGCCCGTCCTCGTCGATGATGATGCCGTGCACCACCTGACCGCTGCGGCGCGCCTCGGAAACGGCCATGTGGCTGTCCTCGACGCCGTGTTGGCCCTCATAGTGATCCAGATCGTTCGGCTTGCCATCCGTCAATACGATCAGCAGTTTCTTCGCGGCGGTCTGGCCGGCGAGTTGCGCGCTGACATGGCGGATCGCAGCACCCAACCGGGTATAATGCCCCGGTTTCAGCGCACAGATATTATCTGTAATCGCTGGGCTCATCTGTTGATCAAAGCGTTTGCAGCACGTCAAGAACACCCGGTCCCGCCTGAGCGAAGAGAACCCCCAGATGCCCAGCCGGTCACCCGCAGCATCGATGCCCCCCGCAAGTGCCGCCAGCGCATCGCGCGCGACATCAATCACGCAGGTGTCTCCCACTGCCGATTCAGTGGAGCGGGACGTGTCGATCAAAAAGGCCACTGACAGATCCCGCTGGGTTTGGCGTGCGGATTGAAACACCCGGTCATCGCAACGGCCCGTCGCCTTGAGGTCGATATGCGCCGCGATCGCAGCGTCAAGATCCAGCTCGTTCCCGTCAATCTGGCGCGGTTGCAATATGCGCCGGGGACGCAGGATTTCAAACTGGCGGCGCACCTCTTCCATGCGTTTGCGGTTGGGCACGAATACAGGTGTTGGGCCTGGGTCTGCATCGACCTCCAGCACGCGACAGTGATCGTCCATATAGCTGCGCGCACGGTGGTTCCACTCTGGATAGGTATGAACCCCGGCAAGCCTTTCGTGATCCGCGTCAGACGGCGACAAATCCAGATGCAACCGCAGACGGGTCGCGGCGCGACGGTCGTTTTTGGACAACGTGATATTGTCCTGATCATCGGCCGCCTTTTGCGCGTTTTCGTCGTCATCATCATGAATGGAGCGGTTGAGATTCATGGATTCCACCCAAGAGAGGATGGATTCGAAACGGTGCAGGATGAAGCTGTCCTTGCGGTTGGCCTCATCGCGGTCCTTGCGGATGCCCAGTTTGCGGGTGGTCGTGGCGGCTGCCGGGGGCGTTGTGGCCGCGTTGTCCTCAAGATCCTCCGCCGGGCTGCCCGTCCCGGCGCGCTGAAAGTCCAGCCAAAAGGGAACCGGCGCAAAGGGCATGTAGCCGCGCAAGGCACCAAACGAGGAGGTGTCGGATAGATCACCCTCACCGAGCCCTGCCCGCACGGCGAATTCCACCGCCGTTTCCGGCGCCGACGACCGGACACGCGGGCGCGTCGCCAGCACATGCCGCACCATCATCGCATAGCTCTTTCGCAGACCCGGACACCGCTCAAGAACCCGCTGCCCCGCCGCTGCATTGGCGCGGATAATGCCAATGTCACGCCCCGGACTATCCAGCGCGTTGCACTGCACATCTGATGGGTCACAAAGCGCCGCGAGTGCTGTCAGCCAGAAGTAGGCCGCCCGGTTCAGCGCATGATCGGGAAAGGCGTCGATGACAGGCGGCAACCGAAGACGTTCGCCGTCGAAAACCGGCAAATGCACCTTGTCACGTTCCGTTGCAAGCTTGCGCAGATGGGGGCGCCGGTGACGCGCCACAACGGCAGGCGCCTCGCAGAGTTCCACGCCCGGAGCACCGCCCAAGGCACGAAACAACATATTGAGGCTGGGCCTTACGCGGCCCAGATCAACAGCTTGCTGCGGATAGCAAACCTGTGCACCGATCCCCACAGCATAGTCGTGCCAAAGATTTCCGACGGTTTCTTCGGGGTCCATCAGGTCCAGCGGACGCAGCACCATAGCGTTACCCGTAAACCGTGGCGACCAGATCGCGCAATGCGGTCTGCACGTCGGCATCATCGCTCAGCGGTTCGATCACCGCTGCTTCCAGCGCTTTTTCCACGCCCATGCCACCAGCCATCAGCGTCGCTGCATAGATCAACAGGCGGGTCGATACGCCTTCCTCCAGGTCCATGCCGGACAGATTGCGGATATGCCCGCCCAGCCGCACCAGCGGCGCCACGCGTCCCGGCTCCAGCCCACTTTCCTGCGCGACAACTGCGATTTCAGTCTCCGCATCGGGAAACCCAAAGGTGATCGCAAGAAAGCGTTGACGGGTCGAAGGTTTCATCCGCTTCATGACGTTCTGATAGCCGGGATTGAAGCTGGCGATCAGCATGAAACCGGGTGGCGCCACCAGTTCTTCTCCGGTGCGGTCGATCATCAGGGTGCGCCGGTCGTCCGTGAGCGGGTGCAGCACAACTGTTACGTCCTTGCGCGCCTCCACCACCTCGTCGAGATAACAGATTGCACCCTCGCGCACGGCGCGGGTCAGCGGGCCATCCACCCATTCTGTCTGCCCGCCACGCAGCAGGTAACGTCCGATCAGGTCCGATGCAGAAAGATCGTCATGACACGCCACCGTATAAAGCCGCCGTCCGGACCGCGCCGCCATATGTTCAACAAATCGGGTCTTGCCGCAGCCGGTCGGCCCCTTCAAAAGAAGGGGCAAACCGTTTGCATGGGCCGCATCAAACAGGGCACATTCGTTTCCCGTCGCGGCGTAGTAAGGCACCGAAGGTACTTGGGATTGGGCGTTCATGGTCATTCTCCCGGAACCGGATCAGACCGCGCCGGGGCAGGATTGGCGGCACCGGGTTGCACCACTTCACGGCTGCGCACGACCATGATCGAGTAGATGAACAACAGCGCGCCCAGCACCACGGCGAAGCCGGCACCGAAACGCATGATGTAGAACAGCACCAGTTCGTCCTGCACCTCCATGTAATAATACCCCAACACCCGCTGCATGTGGGTCTGGATCACGCCCGCAAATGTCAGCGTAAAGGTCATGAAGGCCATGCCGCCGGTCATCAGCCAGAACGACGCCATGTTCAGCACTTGGTTATAGGGCTCGCGGCCCCGCAAAAGCGGCATCGCGTAGGTGATGATCGCGAGGTTCATCGCGACATAGGCGCCATAAAAGGACAAGTGCCCGTGTGCCGCAGTGATCTGCGTGCCGTGGCTGTAAAAGTTGACCCCGTGCAATGTGTGCAGAAATCCCCAGACGCCTGCCCCGAAGAAGGCGACGGTCGCCGACCCCAGCGACCACAAAAGTGCGGCCTTGTTTGGATGGTTGCGGCGGCCCTTCCAGACCATGACAAAGGCAAAGGACATCATCAGGAAGAACGGAACCACCTCAAACGTCGAGAAGATGGAGCCGACCCATTGCCAATACCCCGGCAGGCCAATCCAGTAAAAATGGTGCCCGGTGCCCAGAATGCCCGAGAAAAGCGCAGTTGCCACAATGACATAGAGCCATTTTTCAACCACCTCACGGTCTACGCCGGTCATCTTCAGCAGCAAGAACGCAAGGACCGATGCCATCACAAGTTCCCAGGTCGCCTCGACCCAGAGATGGACAACGAACCACCAGTACATCTTGTCGAGCGACAGGTTGTTGGGGTTTATGAACGCAAAGACCCACAGCAGCGACAACAGCCACAAACCGGTCAGCAGCACATTGGTGATCGCAGTCTTTTTGCCAGCCAACACGGTCATCGTGATGTTGAACAGAAAAATCAGGGCCGCGATGAGGATGCCGAACTTTACCCAAAGCGGTTGTTCGAGAAACTCGCGCCCGCCGTGGATACCAACCAGATAGCTGCCCACCGCTCCAAGCGTGCCAACCATCAGAATGATAAGCTGAAGATAGGCCAGTTTCGGGGAATAGATTTCCCGTTCGGATTCCTCAGGCACCAGAAAATAAGCGGCACCAAAGAACCCCAGAAGCAGCCAGACGATCAGTGCGTTGGTGTGGATCATGCGAATGATGTGAAAAGGAAAGGTTTCGGCCAGAAAGTTTGGCTGGACGTAAATCCATCCAATGGCCAGCCCGCCCAACACCTGCACGGCGAACAAAGCCATCGCGCAGACGAAGTAAGCATAGGCAATCTTTTGTGTCTGATATTTCATGGGTTTATCTCCTTAGCCCGCTTCGTTTGGCGGCCAGCCCTGGGTGTCTGTCTGATCGGCCCAACGCAAGAATTCAGCAAGTCCGCGCTTGTCCTCTTCGGTCAGCTCGAAATATGGCATCTGGCGACGCCCTTCGATCCTGCTGGGTTGCGCTTCGATCCAGCCGTCCATCATCTCGTAGGCGGCTTCGGGATCGTCCGTGACACCCCAGCGTGTCATGACATTGCCAAGCTCGGGCGCGAAATAGGCGCCCTCCCCGTGCAGCGTGTGACAGTTGATACAGCTGTTGCGTTCCCAGACGTGTTTGCCGTGAATGACCGCTTCGCTCAGTTCCATACCCGCGGTTGAGGTATTCACGATATACTTGTGGCTCTGCACGGTCAGCACGATGAAAACGACGACGAAAAAGAGCGATCCGCCGTAGAAGATGTTGCGTGCCCGCGACTTGGTCAGGAATTCGGCCATGCAAGGGGCCCCCCATCAATGGTTGCAGTCAGACCTCAACCTAGCGGCCCGTTCCCGAGCGGAGTTTGCGCAAACGCAATGTTCGTGCCGATTGAAAGTGCCATGATGGAAAGATCGGCAGGGAGGGCTGATTATGAACGCACATGCCCTGAACACGACGGATCTGCCTTTGTCTCAGATCATGACCATTTGGCCCCTGACGGTGTCGGTGTTCATCAGCCACAAGATGTTATGTGTGGGCTGCTGGATCGGCCCGTTCCATACAATCACCGACGCCTGCGCCGCCTATCATCTTGACGAAGCGGCGTTCCGGCGCGAGCTGGAAATCAGTGTCAGTGCGCGGTCCCGTTCTGGGCCATAACGACAAGCTGGTGTGGCTGACTGACCACGATATGCTTGCGCCGACTTTCGACAACGCCGCGCTTTTCCCACGCGCTCAACAGTCGGCTGACAGTGTGCAGCGTGGTGCCGGACATCTCTGACAGATCCTGTCGGGTGATTGGAAAATCCACTTCGATGCCCTGTTCGGTCTTGCGGCCCATCTGGTTGATCAACCGAAGCAAGGCATTGGCCACACGCTGTTCGACCTGCTGGGTCGCCATTTCCACCATCCGATCATGCATCTCCTTGAGGCGCATACCTACGACCTTCTGACTGGTGGTCGAAAAACCCTCGTAATTTGCGCTGAAATCCGACCAAAGCCGCATTGGCCATGACAGCACGATGGTTTCTGATGCAGTGATCGCGCTTGCCGGGTAATGCGTGTGCCCCAGCGCAGCGGCGATGCCGAACAACTGGCCCGCAGGGATATGCAGCATCGTCACGTGTTCCCCTTCAGGCGTGACGCGGACAACGCGGATATAGCCGTCCAGCAGCAGGAAGAACCGCTCGGCCAGGGCCGCTTCGTGAAACACCGTTACACCGCTGTCAAAACGGTGCGACGCCGCCTGATCAAGAATGGCGCGGATGTCCAACCGGTTGAGCCCGGCAAAGGGCGCAAGATGGGTCAGCAGGCTTTCGTCCAGTTTGCGCATAGCCGCTCCAATCGAATGAATTGATCCCTAATACCTAACGCAAACGGGAATGCCGACTCCTGATTGCAGGGATCGGTGTTGCGCACCGTTTATGGTCAGAAGTTTGCGTTGGCGCAACGTGGGCGCCGGTTGCGGCCCGTATACGCAGGGCAAGACCAAAAAGTAATCGAAAGGAAACAAGATGTTTACCAAAACAGGCACCCTCATCGCCGCAACTCTGATGCTTTCCGGTGCGGCGTGGGCCGAAACCGTCGAAGTGCAGATGCTTAACAAGGGTGAAACCGGCACAATGGTGTTCGAGCCTTCATTTGTTCAGATCGCACCCGGTGACACCGTCAAATTCATCGCCTCTGACAAGGGCCACAACGCAGAAGCCATCAAGGAAATGATCCCCGAGGGCGCCGAACCATTCAAAGGCAAGATCAACGAAGAGATCGAAGTGACGCTGGACGCTGAAGGGCTCTATGCCGTGAAATGCGCGCCGCACTTTGCCATGGGGATGGTGATGAACATCGCCGTTGGTGACAGCGTCGAGATGCCTGAAGGGTATCTTGAGGGTCGCCTGCCGAAGAAGGCCAAAGAACGTTTTGAAGACCAGCTTGAAAACCTGTGATCGGGCAACCGGGTCGGCCACATATCGCGCCGACCCGATCCTTTCACTGAACCGAAAAGGAATTCGACATGACACTTCAACATGATGATAAACTGCAATCTCCTGGCCGCCGCAACGTGCTGCGCGGTACAGCATTGGCCGGAGCCGCGGCCCTGACCGGATCTTTCGTCACTGCGGCGGCAGGGTCCACTCGCGTGCCTTTTACAGCGCCTCGCATCACGATGCCCGACGCAGGTCTTTTGCGCGTACAGCAAAGCCAGATCGACGCGGCAGAGCCTGCCGATCTGTCCGGACTGGAACGGGTGCAGCAGAAGCTGGTCCGCCCGCCCTTCGCGCCGATACATGATCAGGTGGCACAAGGCGGCCCCAAGATCGTCGAAATCGAAATGTATGTGGACGAGCGTCTGATGGTGGTGGACGAAGACACCGGCGCATCAATTTGGGCAATGACCTATAACGGTTCCGTTCCCGGTCCGCTGATCATCGTACATCAGGACGATTACATTGAACTGACGCTCAAAAGCCTGACGCGCAATGCGCTGGAACATAACATCGACTTCCACGCCTCTACCGGGGCACTGGGCGGCGGCGCGCTGACGCATATTTATCCCGGTGAGGAAACAGTATTGCGTTTCAAGGCGACAAAACCGGGGTGCTTTACCTACCACTGTGCACCGGGCGGCGCGATGATCCCCTACCACGTCTGCCACGGCATGAACGGCGCCGTCATGGTGCTGCCGCGCGACGGGTTGAAGGACAAGGACGGCAATGCGCTGACCTACGATGAAATCGCGTATATCGGGGAACAGGATTACTATCTGCCCAAGAATTCCGATGGCACCTACAAGACCTATTCCAACGCAGGCGACGACTATGCTGAATCGCTTGAAGCGATGCGGTCTCTTACCCCTTCGCATGTGGTCTTTAACGGCTCGGTCGGCGCGCTGACCGGTGTCAATGCCCTGCGCTCTGCCGTGGGCAAGACGGTGCTGATGATCCACAATCAGGCCAACCGCGACAGCCGCCCCCATCTGATCGGTGGCCATGGCAACTATGTCTGGGAAAGCGGATCCTTCAGCGATGCGCCGATGACCGGAATGGAGACCTGGTTCGTGCGCGGCGGCAGCGCAATGGCGGCGCTCTATACGTTTGAGCAGCCGGGCGTCTATGCCTACGTCAATCACAATCTGATCGAGGCCGCCATTTTAGGCGCTACCGCGCATTTCGTAGTCGATGGCGACTGGAACAACGAACTGATGGAACAGGTCGTGGCGCCCCGCCAGATTGAGACCTGAAAACAAAGAACGGAACCCGCGCCATGAAAAACACCAGGCCCGCCCTTACCGTCACCTTTGTGATGGCAGCAGCGGTCATGGCAGGCGCGGTTTTCACCGGGGTCGCGTGGATGACACGCGGCCCTGATCGCCACCTGCTCCCTGAGATGGTGGGGCCGGTCCTGGTGGATCAGGACCGTCAGGTATGGGTCCAGAAATATGAAGTGACCGTGGCGGAATGGAATACCTGCTATGCTGCAGGGGGCTGCGCGTTTAGGCTGGTGGTGCGGCCTGATCAAGAGCCCGCGCAGACGCCCGCCACCGGGCTTAGCTATCCCGATGCACTTGGCTATATCGCGTGGCTGAACGCCACCGCGAAGCAGACGTACCGCCTGCCCCGTCTGGCTGAATGGGAACGTCTGGCGGACGCGGTTCTGCCTGATGAACCTGACCCCATCTTCAGCGACCCGGCGCTAAGCTGGGCGTCCGCTTATCTGACCGACGCGGCAATACCGCGCGCCCTGAAACCCAGCGGCAGTTTCTCCACCACGCCAGAAGGTGTTGCGGATCTGGATGGATCGGTCTGGGAGTGGACGCAGGATTGCTACTCCGGAACCGCAAGCAACCCCGCAAATGACCGTTGCCCGGCATTTTTCGTCGCGGGCGTGCACATCGCTGCGATGGCCTATCAGGTGCGTGACCCGGCACGCGGCGGCTGTGCCGTGGGCGCGCCGCCTGCACATTTGGGCATGCGGCTTTTCTCTGATGTGGCACCGCCCGTCTAAGGCAGCGGTGATACACCCAACACAAGCGGGTGCGCGCCAAGTAACAGCAGATAAAGCGCCGCCGTCAGCAAAAGCCGTGCGACCGCGCCACCCCAGGAGGCCGGACGCGGCACCACTGGTCCGGCCGCGATGTCGCGCCGCAGAGCCAACCATTGGCCCGGCCCCAGTTCGCGGTTCTTGCGCTGGTCCACAAGACGCATGCCAAACAGCGCAAATGCCGCAAAAACACCGAACAGGATCACATGCGCCAGATCCCCGTTGGGCAGCAGATGCGCCCCCGCCCACAGCGCCAGCGCCACCAAAAGCGGATGTCGCACCCAGCGCACAATGCCGGGATGGCCGGCATCAAACAGGTGGTTCCGCACCCCGCCAAAAGACAGCGGATTTGGTCGGCCAATGCCGAAACAGATCAGCACGCAGACCGCAGCCATCACGATCAGCGGGACCCATGTCTGCCACGGCGCACGGGGCCACAGCGCCACAAAAGGCGCGTTTCCCGCCGCAACAATCAGCCATGCAAGCACCGCCAGCGACAGTGCGGAGTAGGCGAAGGTGAACCCACGTCGGCCCAGGTGATCGATAAGCAGCACCTTTACGCCGGGTCTCAGCGGCACCCTGTGGCTGACAAAGAACACAGCGAATGCGGCAATGAAGCCGACCCAGCCCATCATGCCTTGCCCGGTTTTGGTCGCAAAAGAAGCGGCCCATAAAGCACTGCAAAGCCCCCGTAGGCCCCGATCCAGAACACCGCCGCAAAATTCAGCAATGGCAAATCGGGCCAGAATGCAGCCCCCAGCCGCGAAAACACCGACAGCATCATGAGCAGATATATCGCAACCGTTCCGCGCCCCGCCTCAAGCGTGCGCCCGGTATGTCCCAGCGTCGCGCGTGTCATGACAGCCAACGTCATCAGCCCGATCGCCCCCACCATCCACAGGTGCTGCGCCGGACCGGACGCAAAACGATCCGGCCACAGCGCCGTCACGCCGATGCAAAACGCGCCCAGCGGCACAAAGGAATATCCCAGATGCAACACCCAGACCAACGGTTCGGGCCACGTCCGCCACCCTTGCCAGCGCGCAAGCCGCCACGCATGCAGCGCGCCCATACCGATCAGCGCGGCACCGGTCATCACACCGTCCGGTCGCAGCACCCACAGCGCAAGTATCGCCAGCGTAGCCAGCAGAACGATCTGGTCAAACCGCTGCATCGGCGGGACGGGTCGCGCATCATGGCCGTTTGCCGCCAGCCAGTTGCGCGTAAAACTGGGGATGACCCGCCCGCCGATCAAGGCGATGAATATGATCGCCGCGCCGATGCCCAGGCGCAGCCCGGAACCTTGTGCTGCGACTTGCCCCTGCGCCGCTGCCAAATGGAACAGCAAATTCGCCAGCGTGAAGAGCGCCAATACGCCCAGCACCGCCAGATTGCGCCAGTTCCGTCCTGCGATGATCTCGCGCAGGATCACAGCCCCCAGCAAGATCGGAAACGCCAGATCAACCGCCGCTGCAAGCCAAAAAGGCATCTCAGCAGAGAATGCTACCGCTACACGGCCCGCCAGCCAGACCAGCGCAAGTCCCCCAAGCCGCCAACCGATCACCGGCAAACGCCCGGTCCAGTTCGGCACTGCCGTCAGCAGAAATCCGGCGATGATCGCACCCAGCGTGCCAAACAGGAATTCATGAGCATGCCAGGACACAGCATCAAACCGCGTTGGCAAGCTTATGGTGCCGGCAAGCATCCCGATCCAAAGCACCATTGCACACGCCGCCCAGATTGAACCGCCCAGAAAGAACGGGCGAAATCCAAACGACAATAATGCCGGCCCCGTCCACCCACGCATCTGGGCTGCTGTACTTGCGGTCACGGTCTGCAATCCTTCTTATGTCGGGCGCCAAAATTTCGCGTAACGGCAGGTGCGCACGGGATCATTGCCCACCCCCTGCGGTGGCAGCACCCTTTTTCGTCCAAGCCTCGCCAAGGTATGGCATGCGCGGTGCGCCGCCTTCGTGCGGCAAACCATAGCTCAGCCCCCGACCGATGCGGTGCACAAGCGCAGACCATGCCCGCGCCAGATCCATCGGCAATTCCTGCGCCAGCACAGCATCAAACAGCGCCAACCAGACAGGGAAATGGTTGGCTTTCACATTGCCCGCCGCCATGTGCACCTGCATTGGGTTGCCATCATAACAGCGTTGCAGCAACAGCGCATTGCGCCAGAATCGCTGGATTTTCACCTCGTGGGTTGGCCAGTCTGTTACATGCGCGGCAAAAATCGGCCCAAGGACCGCATGTGCGCGCATTTGGACGTAAAATCGCGACACGACCCGTTCAATCTGTGTTTCAGTCACCGGAATACGGGGTGGCATAGTCATGGCATGACGCTCCGGCGTCGGATCAGTTGACGGGCCAAACGGGCATCCGCCCACGGCGTCATCCCGTTGCATTTTCATGCTCTGCCCCAAAGTCGAATGGTAGCATCATACCCTGCCATGGGCTTGTTCCTTATTAGGTATTTTATATGCGTATTATATAGAGCGTTCAATGTCACATTGCAAATGTTCATGCCACCTGAATTTCCCCCTACTGGAAATTGGCAACGGAATTTAGCCATAGGTTCATGGATTATCTGGCGGATTTCATCAGTGCCACGCGATCACGTCACTTTGTAATCAGGTCTTGGCTTTCATGGCCGCCACTTCCCTCAACAAGTGCGGCTGCTGTGCAGGCGCGCGTCGTCCAAAAAGTCAAAATGCTGCCATGCCGATCCGCCCGCAATGCCCTGACGCATCCGGATACCGGGACGGTCTGTCATAACATAGAGGACGGAGGCAAAGGTGCTGGCGCCCCCGTGGGTCCTGGCCCGCATGCAGATCGGCGCGTCGGGGTCATCGAACAGCGCCTGAACATCCTCGGTTGTTGCAATTGCGCCCTGCCGCTGTTCCAGCCAGTCCAGCCGATTGGCCGAGCTTTTAGTAAACCCGCCAGTATCAAGCCGCGCCAGCGAAGTGGCGTCTATGTCCGTGCTGGCCAGCGGGTGATTGGTGTGCAGCAGCCTGCCGTTGTCGGGCACAGGCAACGCAGTGCAGCCTGTTGCGGAACATTCCAGCGATGTGACACCGTCCCGCGTGACAATCGCGTAATGCTGGCCGCTGGCGTGCCCCGCCTCGGCCAGACGCGATTGCGCTGTGGCACTGTCGCGCGCGCCAAGGGCGTGGCGCATGGCAAAGGCAACAGGCAGCCCATCGACGGCGTGATGCAGCATCAAAAGGGTGTTTACCCCGATCGCAAGACCTTCCGAATTTGCGCCGGTCAGGCCAATCATCCCGGCGGCGCTGAGCACGATGGTCTGCGGCATACCCGGCCCCCCCAGGCGCAATGCCACTTGCGAGCCCTCCATATGCGCAGGCAGGTCCATGTTCTGCGCCAGCACATGCCCGCCCTGCACCGGCTGTGCGATCAGGCTGCATCCGGGCGGCGGCGCCGTGGTAGATGCGTCATGCCACCATTGTTCATCCATCAGGTTATACGCTGCAATCCGCGCCAGCGGCTGTCCTGCCCCTTCCGCTATGCCGTGCAACTCGTTCATCAGGTCCGGCGTGACCGCCTCGGCCTTCTGGATCAGCGCGGTCTGTGCCAAAAACTGCGCACAATAGGCGTCGATATCGCTGTGCGCCCGCGCGCCCAGCCCTGCCATCGTGGCCGTTTCCCAAGCGCCAAGCGCCTCTGCAATCCGGCTGCGCAGGCTTTCGCCGTGGCTGTGCCCGCGCGCGCGCGCCGTACCAAAGCAGTCAATGATATCCATCGTGCATGTCCCCCCCTCAGCTTCGTTGATAGCCCGTCACAACCGCCAGCAGCCCTGCATGGTCGATGGAGCGCACCGCTTTTCCTGCGGGTTTCACCGCTGTTCTGTCTTTGGCAGCGATCATGGCGTTTAAGACCGCTTCTTCGGTGGCCTGCACCGCGGCGGTGTAAAACAGATCAAGATGCGTGTCTTTCAGCGCGGTCAACGTCATCACATCCGGCGCGTTCCAAGGGTTGCTCTGCGGGTTGGCCGTGCTGAACGCGAGGAAAATATCGCCCGAACTGTGCCCGCCGCTGGTGCCGTTGCGCCCAATGCCGATGCTGCCCCGCCGCGCCAACCGATCCAACTGGTGTGGCAGCAACGGCGCGTCGGTGGCAATTACCACGATAATTGACCCCAGATCGGACGAAAACACCAGATCGTCCGTCATCGCGCGCCCCACCGGCACGCCCGACACCTCCAGTGCGGCCCGCGTGCCGTGGTTCGCCTGGACCATCACGCCCAGATGATAGACCGCCCCCACCACCTCGATCCGCCGCGAGGCGGTGCCGGTGCCACCCTTGAACTCATAGGCGATCATGCCCGCGCCGCCGCCCACATTGCCCTCGGCGACCGGACCGCTGGCGGCGGCATTCAGCGCTGCAAGTGCGTGCGCCTCAGTCACACCGCGCGCGTTTATGTCGCTTAGCACGCCATCATAGGTTTCGCCCACCACCGGCAAGCACCACATATGATCTGTTTCGAAAGCCGCGCTGTACCGGTCGAGCATCCAGCCCACGGTGGCATGGCTGACAATGCCGACGCTGTGCGTATTGGACAGCATCACCGGCCCCATGAACCAGCCCAGATCGTTGATGTGGTGTGATCCCGTCAACTCGCCGTTGCCATTGAATGAATGCACCCCGGCCCACACCGGCTCAATCGCGCCGCTGACCCCGCGCGGGATGATGGCGCTGACGCCGGTGCACAGCCCCTTGTGGACCCCCGGCACCGCGTCTTCGATCACGGTGGCAAAGCCGACGGTGACCCCTGCCACATCGGTGATCGCGTTGAAAGGGCCGGGTGTGCCGTCAAAATGCAGTCCGATGTCACGGGCGCGAGGGGTCGTCGTCATGAGGCGTCTTCTTTTTGATCGGGGGTCAGGATCGGGCGCATCTGACTGCTGGGTTCATAGGAAAACGGGTCGAAATGCGCGGCAAGGTCGCGCATCTGTCGCAGGCGATCCTGCGCCGGCGCACCGACGCGGGCGGTGATCCCGCTCAGGAACAGGCCCAGCAGCGCCGAAATGCCTGCCGTGCTATCCAGGAACGTCTTGGTAAAGGTCGCGACCGACAGTACGTGCGGCGTGTATTGGCGCGGCCATGCGCTGTACCGGTCGGTGATCATGATCAACGGAATGTCGCGCCGCAAGCACAAGTCAGCAATCTTGACCGCCTCATGGGCATAGGGAACAACTTCAACAAGGATGACGCAGGAGTCTTTGGGCGCCTCGATGAACAACTCAGACCAATTGCCGCTGCGCCCATCGGCAAAGCGCACACCGGGACGCGCATATTTGAGGCGCGTGGCGAAATCCATCGCTGTGCCTTTGACACCCTGGAAGCCGGTCACATTCACATGCGCGGCCTTGTCCACCACATCAAGCGCTGCGCGCCACTGGTCGGTGGCGGCCATGCGGTAGACATCGACGATGGCGTCCAGTTCCAGTTGCAATTGCTCGTTCAACTCTGATCCGCTGCCTTCGGGGATGGCGATGCGGCGGTTGCGCAAGCTGCTTTCATCGCCGTCGGGTTTGCGAAACTCGGCGTTCACCGCCGCCTTGAACGCCTTGAAATTGGCATAGCCCAAACGCCGCACGAAACGGCTGACGGTCATCTCGCTCACGCCCGCGCCATTGGCCAGATCGGCGGCGGTCTCGAACGGCAGATTGTCGAAATTGCGCTCGACCCAGAGCGCCACTTCGCTTTCCGCCTTGGACAGATTGCGCGCATTGGTCACGCGTTCGCGGGCCGGGCCGATTGATTTTGCGGTGCCTTTTGTCATGTGCTGCTCTCTTGCAGATGCGGGATCGCGTCGATCAACTCGCGTGTATAGGCTTCTTGTGGGTCGTCAAAAACCGCCGCTGTCGCCCCCCGCTCCACGATCTGTCCGCGCCGCATCACGATAACCGAATTGCATAGTCGCCGGATCACGGCCAAATCGTGGCTGATGAATATCATGGTCAGGCCGCGCTCCTTTTGCAGCTTTAGCAGTAGGTCCATCACCTGTGCCTGAAGCGTTACATCCAACGCCGACGTTACCTCGTCCGCGATCAGGACGCGCGGATCAAAGGCCAACGCCCGCGCAATGGCAACCCGCTGACATTCTCCACCCGAAAGCTGGCGGGGGAAACGGTCGGCCAGTCCGGGTGGCAGGCCGACCTGTTCCATCAGGTCACTGACCCGTGTAGCCACGGCGTTTTTCGGGCATAGGCGATGGCGGCGCAGCGGTTCGGCAATCGCGGCGGCCACCCTCATGCGCGGGCTCAGCGCCTCAAAGGGGTGTTGGTAGATAAGCTGCACTTCGCGCAGATAGGCCACCCTGCCCCGCCCGCTTGGATCGGCTGGCACCCCGTCAAACAGGACCGTGCCGCGATGCGGCTTGACCAGTCCCACCAGTGACCGCGCCAGCGTCGTCTTGCCCGATCCGCTTTCGCCGACGATACCCAATGTCTCGCCTGGTCGCACCGCCAGATCGGCGTCATGCACCGCGATAAAACCACCTTCCCGCCGGGCAAACAGATCGGCCAGCGTCTTGCCGCCATAGCGGATCTGGATGCCGCGCGCCTCAACCAACGGTGCCCCGTCCGACGCCCCGGCCACCGCGCGCAGTTGCAGCCGGTCTGGATGCGACGCGATCAATTTGCGCGTGTATTCATGCTGCGGTGCGTCGATGATCCGCGCCACCGGGCCGCTTTCCACCAGTCTGGACCGGCGCATCACCACCAGATCGTCACAGACCTGTGCCACAGCGCCCAGATCGTGACTGACAAAAATCATCGACAGGTTCTGTTCACGCCTGAGCTGCGCCAGCAGGTCCAGCACGCTTTTCTGCACTGTCGCATCCAGCGCCATTGTCGGCTCGTCCGCCAACAGCAGATCAGGCCGACACGCCAGCGCCCCGGCAATCATCGCGCGTTGTTTCATGCCGCCGGACAACTGATGTGGATAGGCCCGGACCCAGCGTTCGGGTTCGGGGATGCGCACGACGTCCAGCAGACGCAGCACCTCTTCGCGCGCCGCGCTGCCGCGCAAGTCAGTGTGTTTGTACAGGGTTTCGGCCACCTGATCACCGATCCGCATCAAGGGGTCCAGATGCGAGGCCGGACTTTGAAAGATCATCGCGATGCGCTTGCCCCTGATGGTGTTCAGCTCTGCCTCCGGCATGGTCAGCAGGTCGCGACCATCATACGCGGCGCTGCCCGTTATGTTGGCCGTCGGCGGCAACAGGCGCATCAGCGCGCGGCATGTCACCGATTTGCCCGATCCACTTTCCCCGACGACCCCCAACGCGGCCCCCTGCTCCAGATCAAAGGAGACATTGTCGACGGCAACCGTCTGTCCAAACCGGACGGACAGATCGCGCACTTGCAACAGCAGGCTCATCGTTCGATCCTTAACATCCGCGCCAGCCCGTCACCGATCAACGCAAAGCCCACGCCGATCATCACCATCGCCAGTCCGGGGAAAAAGCTGATCCACCAGGCGCTCGAGATATAGTTCTGGCCCTCTGCGATCATCACGCCCCATTCGGCGGCGGGTGGCGACACCCCCATGCCCAGAAATCCAAGGGCGGCTCCGAAAAGGATCACCAGCGTCACATCCGTCATCAGATAGACAACGACCGGCGACAGCGAATTGGGCAGGACATGGCGCAGCAGGATATAGCCATGCGAAAACCCCATAGAGCGCGCCGCCAGAATAAATTCGGACTGCCGCAGCACCAGCGCCTCGGCGCGGGACAGCCGGGCGTAGCCGACCCAGCCAACCAGTGCCAACGCAATGAAGTAATTCTCGATCCCCGGCCCCAGCACCGCCACGATGGACAAGACCAGCACGAAAAACGGGAACGGCACGGTGATGTCGACAAGACGCATCGCGATGGTGTCGACCCAGCCCCCAAAATACCCCGCCATCAGCCCGATTGTCATCCCGATCACCAGCGGCGCAATCACCCCCAGCAGCCCGATATAAAGCGCCAGCCGCGCGCCATAGACCACCCGGCTGTAGGTGTCGCGCCCGACGTTGTCGGTGCCGAACCAATGCGCATCCCCCGGCGCTTGCAGAATTGCGCTAAAGTCGATGGCATAGGGATCATGGGTGGCCAGCAGCGGCGCGATCAGCGCGATCAGGCACCACATCAGAACCAGCGCCACACCCGACACAAACATCGGCGACATCCTCATGGTGTCACCCGCGGATCAATCAGCGCCGACAGCAGATCAACCGCCAGCATGACAAGGATCGTCGTCAGCGCAAAGACCAGCGTCGCCCCCTGCACCACGAAATAATCGCGTGCCAAAATGCTGTCGACCATCAGCTTGCCCATGCCCGGCACCGCATAGACGGTTTCGACAATCACCGACCCGCCCAACAGGTAGGCCACGATGACTGCGAACAAGTTCAGCGTCGGCAGGACCGAATTGGGAAAGACATGGGTGCGAAAGATCTGGCGGTCACCCAGCCCTTTGGATTTGCCCGTCAGCACGTAATCGCGGTTCATTTCATCCAGCAGCGCGGATCGCAGGGTCCGCACGAGGATCGGCACCACCCAGATCATCGTGGACAGCGCGGGCAGGAACAAGTGCACGAAATGATCCGCCACCGTGTCGCCAAACCCGCTGACCGGAAACCAGCCAAGCGTCACCCCAAAGAAGCGCGCAAAAAGCAGCGCCAGCCAGAAAACCGGTATCGCGAGACCCAGCACGCCAAGCAGGCGGATCACCTGATCTGCCGGCCCGTTTTGCCGCTTGGCCGACCAGACCGACAGCGCGATCACCGGCGGCAGGGTCAGCACGACGGTGTAAAGCACAAGGAACAAAGTGACCGGATAATGCTGCGCAATCAGCTGTGACACCGGCAGGCGATACCGCAGCGACGCCCCCAGATCACCGGTCATCAGGTTCTTGAGATACGTGAAATACTGCACGAAGACCGGCTCATCCAAACCGTACTGGTTGCGAATAATCGCAATGGTTTCGGCCGACGCGCGGTCACCCACCAACAACCGGATCGGGTCGCCCGGCGTCGAGACCATCAACGTGAAGGTGATGATGCTGACGCCCAGCAGAACAGGAATGGCCTGCACCAGCCGATAGGCGATAAATCGCAAGGTGTTCACTGGATATCCTGAGTCAAAAGGAAAAGGCCGGGCGGCCCGTAATCAGCAGGGCCGCCCGGTGCCGCGACACTCAGCCGCCGGTCAGTTCGGCGTCTTCCAACGTCCATTGCAACGATGGCGTCAGGGACAACCCCTTTACACGGTCAGAATAGGCGTTCGAAAAGGGCGCGTAGTACAGCGGGATCTGCGCCAGATCATCGACCGAAATCTGCTGGATCTTGCTATACATTTCCGCCCGTTTGGCGTCGTCCCGTTCGCGCAGCGCTTCGTCAGTCAGCTTGTTCAGCTCTTCGTTGTGGTAGTTGGTGTAATACGACTTGCTGCCACAGGTGTCACACAACGCCCACCGCACAGCCAGATCGGGGTCTTCGGTTTCGTTGTAGTACCACGACGTGGTGACCTGATAATCGCCCTCTGCCAACTTGGACCACCACAGCCCGGCATCGACACGCTCCACCGTGGTTTTGAACCCCACCGCGTCCCACTGCGCCTTGAGCAACGTCGCGATCTGCTCTGCCGTTGGTGTGATCATCAGCGTGATCTCGGTGCCCAACAGGCCTTCGTCCTCCAGCAGTTTGCGCGCGGCAGCCGGATCATGTGCCGGCATCTGAATATCCGGATCATAATAGTTCAATGCGTTCGACAATGTGCTATTGGCCACCTTTGCCATGCCCAGCGTGACCGCTTTTGTCATCGCTTCGCGGTCGAGTGCCAAAGCAGCCGCCTTGCGAACGTTGAGATTGTCAAACGGGGCCTTGGTGTGATTGGGCATCACCAGGTACAGCACCGTCGAAGGCTCCAGCGTGACCGACACGCCATCGGTATTGTTGACCTCTTCCACTTGCGCCCACGGCACGTGACGGTCCACGTCAATCTCACCGGCCATGGCCATGGTTGCGCGGGCGTTGTCATCGCTGACCTCGATAAATTCAACATTCTTGATCTTGGGCAGCCCTTCGCGCCAGTAATGCGGGTTGGCGACCATGGACAACCGATCGTTCGGTTTCCATTCCTTGATCATATAGGGGCCAGAGGTCACCGGATTGGTTGCGAACGCCTCATCGCCGCGCTCTTGCACATCGTCCTTGCTGACGATCCCGGCGTTAAAGATTTCAAGGTTCGACAGCATCGGTGCGCTGGCGTGTTCCAGCGTAAGTTGCAGCGTATCCTCGTCCAGCGCGGTGAATTCCTTAACCGGCGCAAACCCGGCAGGATAGGCCGATTTTTCGTCCTTGCTGACGCGGTTCAGACTGAATGCCGCGTCTTCGGCGGTAATCTCCGTTCCGTCCGAAAACTTTGCCTCGCGCAACTCAAACGTATAGGTCAGCCCATCCTCGGACACTTCCCAGCTTTCGGCTAGCCCGGCTTGCAGCTTGCCGTCCGCGTCCTTGCGCAACAGCCGCGTATAAAGCTGGCCATACGCCTCGATATTCCCGGCCGCAGCCGAGAGGATCGGGTCGAGCACGGTGACCTTGTTGGGGGATGCGATACGGATAGTGTCCTGAGCAGCCAGAACCGTTCCCGAAAGCATCAACGCCATGGCGGCAGATATGATCTTGTCGGTCGTCATTTTTTTTCTCCTGTTGGATTCCCTGCTCAATTTGGTAGCAAACTATCATACCTCGTGTGAAGTGTTATTTTTTTAGCCGAACTGTTGAACCACTGATCGCGAACGCAAAGATCGGCCATGAAACTTCGTTCAAGTGCCATTGCCACCGTGTCCCGACACGGTATGCACAAGCCTTGTTCCTCAGAATTGCGGGAAGGCCAAGTTGTTGTTTTTGCCGCAGGAGCGTCTCTACATTGCGCTAGCGCGGCAAGAGAGGCTCATCTTTGCTTTCGACAATCATTGCCCGCACAACATGCTATCATTTTTCAGGGTGGCGCCATCGCAAGGCTCCGCATTGTCCGCGACCCTTAGGCAGAATACGTTACCCCGATCGGCACCTTTTGAGGCAAACTGTGCGAGTTGGGACGACCCGATTGCCCTTATGTCCGAAGCGTGGGCCATGGACTATTTTGCAGAGGACAGCACGATCTCACGGAAAAATCCATCGCTTTGCGTGCCGGTGTTGTCGCTGTCACAAAAGAACCCCAGCACCTGAAGCCGCGGCGTCCCCGTGCCGCCGATATCGCTGTAAAGCTGGCGCAGGTCGACCGTTTGATCGTGCCAAACCCCAACATTTTCGTCCAAGCCATTGGCAACCAAGTGATGGAATGTGCCAATGATCTTGTAGTCACCGGGGGCATATATCCGGTTGCTCCAGATGATCTCGGCGCTCTTGGTCTTCCCCGTTTCGTTCGAGAACTGCAGATAGAAGCGCAGCGGGTGATCATCGCCATCTTCGAGATCTTCGTCGACCGTACTCTTGATCGGCGTCGTCACCTTCCACTGCCAAGACAGGATCGGCAGGTCACTCAGCGCGATATCCGTGTCCCGTGCCAGGATAGAGGCGCTGTTATTTGTCGTGCATCGCAACGCACGCGCGCCGTCTTTTTCGGTCATTTGGTAATGGGTTGGCGTGATCCGAAAGAACCTCTGTTCTTTCCAGCCACCACCAAAATTATCCGTGTCGAGATCGTCCAACAGATTGATAGGCCCCGAGGCCGCCACAAGTGGCTTGCCTGTCTCCCAAAACGGTGCGCGCACCCATATAAAGGCCGCATAGCCCGCAGCCAGAATGATAGCCAAAGCTACAATCGCAACGATGGGCTTGCGCATAGTCGTGCGTCCTTATGATCTGAAATCCTGACGCGCCAGCCGGTGCAAAGGTGGCAAATTGAACAGGACCGTGCAGGGTCTACCAACCCGAAGCAACATCGTGCTCACTTTGTTAATGGGGTGTTTGCACGTGCTTTGCGCCACCCGTCGATTGTGAAATGATCATACTCGCGCAGCACGAACAATGCGATCGCCGAACCCAAAGCTGGGACTGCGGCCCACATCAGGTTATTGGGATATTGGGTGAAATTCATGAGGTTCGGAATTGACGCCAACACCCCGGCTGCCTGCATCAAAGCCAACGCGGCATAGCTCAAGCTGCGCATAAAACCCAAGACGAAGGCGAGGACGATCACCA
>JAGXHC010000030.1 GCA_024636405.1 Sulfitobacter sp.
GAACAGCTTTACTTCGATCGTGTGTCCGCCAAGATTGAAATCTGAGGTTGTTTCAGCGCCACCATTGCCGCCCATGGCGAGTTCTTGGCGCAGTTGTGCAACCTCGTTGACCAATGCACGGCGTTCATCAAGCAACGCCCTAACGCGGTCAGGGACATCACCCGGCGCAGTTTTCAGCTCTGACGCCACATGGCTCAGCGTCGCTTCCTGCGCCCGCAACCAGGACAATGCCTCCTGCCCTGTCAGCGCTTCGATCCGCCGCACGCCCGCGCTGCTGGCGCTGTCACCAAGCAGTACAAATGCACCGATATCGCCGGTCTGGCGGACATGGGTGCCACCGCAAAGTTCCAGCGAATACGTCGCCTTGTCAGCCCCCTTGCCGGACCCTTCCTGACGGCCCATGATCACCACGCGGACCTCATCGCCGTATTTCTCACCGAACAGCGCCTGCGCACCGATGGCGCGGGCATCGTCGGGGGTCATAATCCGGGTCTCCACCGGAGCGTTCTGACGGATGTAGGCATTGACCTGCTGCTCCACCTTCCCAAGCTCTTCGCGGCCTAACGCTTTCGAGTGACTGAAATCAAAGCGCAGCCGATCCGCCGCATTCAGCGATCCGCGCTGTGATACGTGATCGCCAAGCGCACCGCGCAGTGCCTCATGAAGCAGGTGCGTGGCGGAGTGATTGGCGCGGATGGCGCTGCGGCGGTCATGATCCACCTGCAAAACAGCGGCCTGGCCCATCGAAATGGCGCCGTGCGACACTTTGCCGATGTGCATGAAAACCCCGGCCGTCTTACGGGTGTCGGTGACATCAAAGGTGCCGGTATCGGTGCGAATTGTGCCGGTATCGCCAACCTGCCCACCGGATTCCGCGTAAAATGGCGTCTGGTTCAATGCAATGTGGACCGTGTCCCCCGCATTCGCCGTATCCGTTTGATCGGCCCCCATGACGATACCGACGATCTGACCTTCAGCGGTTTCGGTCTCATAGCCAAGGAAATCAGTGGTGCCGTGATTTTCCGCCACATCAAACCATACGGTGGCGTCCGCCGCCTCCCCCGAACCGGACCAGGCTGCGCGGGCCTTGGCCTTTTGGGCGGCCATTGCGGTGTCAAACCCTTCGGTATCTACAGCGCGGCCTTTTTCACGCAGCGCGTCTTGGGTCAGATCCAGCGGGAAACCGAACGTGTCGTAAAGCTTGAACGCGGCCGCACCCGGCAGATTGCTGTCTTCGGGAAGCCGCTCCAATTCTTCGTCCAAAAGCTTGAGACCACGCTCAAGCGTCTGTTTGAAACGGGTTTCTTCCAACAACAGGGTTTCAGTGATCAGCGCCTGCGCCTGCCCCAATTCCGGATATGCCGCCCCCATCTGACGCACCAGTGCAGGCACCAGTTGATGCATAAGCGGATCCTTGATGCCCAGCAGATGCGCGTGCCGCATCGCGCGCCGCATGATCCGGCGCAACACATAGCCCCGACCATCATTGGACGGCATGACCCCATCCGCAATCAGAAAAGAAGTTGAACGCAGGTGGTCCGCGATCACGCGGTGGTGGGTTTTGCCCGGCCCATCAGGTTCAGTGTGGCTGGCGTGTGCGCTGGCTTCGATCAGGTTGCGCATCAGATCGGTAGCATAATTGTCATTTGTGCCCTGCAACAAGGCGGCAACGCGTTCGATTCCCATGCCGGTGTCGATGCTCTGGGCGGCCAATTCTTTGCGGGTGCCGTCTTCGAACTGCTCATACTGCATGAACACGAGGTTCCAGATCTCGACAAAGCGGTCGCCGTCTTCTTCGGGTGAACCGGGTGGGCCGCCCCAGATGTGATCGCCGTGATCATAGAAAATCTCGGACGATGGACCACATGGACCGGTCGGTCCCATCATCCAGAAATTATCATCTGTCGCGATGCGGATAATCCGTTCATCCGGCAGGTTCGCGACCTTCTTCCAGATCTGCGCCGCCTCGTCATCCGTATGATAAACCGTGACATAAAGCCGTTCCGCAGGGATTCCAAAATCGCGGGTCAGCAGGGTCCAGGCAAACTCGATCGCCTCTGCCTTGAAATAATCGCCAAAGCTGAAATTGCCCAGCATTTCGAAAAAGGTGTGATGGCGTGCGGTATACCCGACATTGTCCAGATCATTGTGCTTGCCGCCTGCCCGGACGCATTTTTGTGCGGTCGTGGCGCGTTTGTAATCGCGGGTTTCCACGCCGGTAAACAGGTTTTTGAACTGGACCATGCCGGAATTCGCGAACATCAGCGTTGGATCATTGCGCGGCACCAGCGGTCCAGATGGCAGAACCGCGTGGCCCTGATTATCAAAATAGGACAGAAAGGTGGATCGGATATCGTTCAGCGTCTTCATGTGTCGCGGCCTTCCGGGCAGAGGGGTCAGTTTTCAAATAGCCCTGCGCCTGCGCACTGTCCACCGCCAGCATTAACGAAAAAGGGCGCGCCGGATGGGCGCGCCCTTTTCAGGATAATGTCATTTACGTTTCACCGCCACGGATCAGTCCATGCTGACACCCGCGACAGGCGCATCACGCCTCAAGAATGTCGGCATCGCTCGCATCAGAGCCATTAGAATCAAGCCCGTGCGCGGCCCTGATCTTGTCCTCGATCTCTATCGCCATCGCGCTGTGTTCCTTTAAGAACGTCTTCGCATTCTCACGGCCCTGCCCGATCCGTTCGTCACCATAGCTGAACCAGGAACCGGATTTATCGACGACACCGGCCTTTACGCCCAGATCCAGCAACTCGCCCATCTTGGAGATACCTTCGCCATACATGATGTCGAATTCGACCTGCTTGAAAGGTGCTGCAACCTTGTTCTTCACGACCTTGACGCGGGTGGCATTGTCGACAACCTCATCACGGTCCTTGAGTGCGCCGATGCGACGGATGTCCAGACGCACCGAAGAATAGAATTTCAGCGCGTTACCGCCCGACGTGGTTTCGGGCGAGCCAAACATGACGCCGATCTTCATACGAATCTGGTTTATGAAGATAACCATGCAGTTGGACCGGCTGATGGACCCGGTCAGCTTGCGCATTGCCTGGCTCATCAGGCGCGCCTGAACGCCGACGGAGCTGTCGCCCATCTCACCCTCAAGCTCCGACTTCGGCGTGAGCGCGGCAACGGAATCGACCACCACCATGTTGACAGCACCGGACCGCACCAGCGTGTCAGTGATCTCAAGCGCCTGTTCACCGGTGTCCGGCTGCGAAATCAGCAGCTCGTCAATATCAACGCCCAGCTTCTTGGCATATTGCGGGTCCAGCGCATGTTCCGCGTCCACAAAGGCGCAGACGCCACCTTTTTTCTGCTGTTCTGCAACACAATGCAGTGTCAACGTCGTTTTACCCGACGATTCGGGACCGTAAATCTCGATGATGCGTCCCATCGGCAATCCGCCGATGCCAAGCGCGATATCCAGCCCGAGCGACCCGGTGGAGCTTGAAGTGATATCCTGAAAGGCACCCGCCGCGCCAAGCTTCATGATAGAACCCTTGCCGAACTGACGTTCGATCTGCGCCAGCGCGCTATCGAGCGCCTTTTGCTTTTCTGCGGTTTTTTTGCTGTCCATTGTCAAAAGATCTGCCGTTGCCATGATGCCTGGCTCCCTTAGTGTCATAGTGGCGTACCGGCGGCAATCGCTGGTGTGGGCCACAGCCTGTTCTTGTAATGTTCTATATGAGACTAAAAGTAGAACATTTCAATCAATTTATTTACCACACCATCTTTTGCCTCAGTTGTTTAAGAAGTAGTTTACAGATCACCCAAATCTTGAGGGAAATTCGATTTGCTTGTGTTTTTTAAGGAAAAACTGGCCTTCCTGTCTGTCCCCAAGACCGGCACCACGGCCTATGAGACAGCGCTGGCGCCGCGCGCGGACATGGTAATTTCGCAGCCGCCGATGCTGAAACATGCGCCGGTCTATCGTTACAATCGCTTTGTGCGGCCGATGTTTCTGAAAGTTTGCGATGTCGAGCTGGAGCTGATGGCGGTCATGCGCGAGCCGATCAGCTGGTTGGGCAGCTGGTATCGCTACCGGCGTCGCCCCTTCATGGAGGGGAAGGCAAACACTACCCACGGGATCAGCTTCGATGATTTCGTTCTGGCATATATGAAAGGCAATAAGCCGGGTTTTGCTGATGTTGGCAGCCAGTTCAGGTTCATGGAAAGCCAGCCAAATGGTGTCGGGATCACCCATCATTTCCGGTATGAGGACCAGGCGAGGCTGCAAGGATTCCTGGAAGAGCGGCTGGGTGTCACACTGGCGCTGCAACGTGAAAACGTGTCTCCCGAAATGCCGCTTGGCCTTTCTGCTGACGTGGAAATGCGGTTCCGGCGCAAATTCGCCGATGAATATGATCTTTATAACTCGATCCCATAGCGACTAAACTTTAATGCAACTGGTTCTGGACGGTTTCGGTCAGATCGGTGAGGGAAAACGGTTTCGGCAGAAAAACTGAGTTCGGGATCTTTGTCTGCTCGTCACTAAAGCTGTCTTCGGCATAGCCAGAGACAAATACGACCCGCACGCCCGGACGCGCTTTGAGCGCCTCACGCACCCAGCTTGGCCCGTCCATGCCCGGCATGATGACGTCGGTAACAAAGACGTCGATGCTCAGATTTTTATCCTCAAGTGTCTTGAGCGCCGCCTCCGCCGAGTCTGCCTCAAGAACAGTATAGCCGCGCAGTCGCAGGGCGCGGCTGGCAAATGCGCGCACAGGTGCTTCGTCTTCGACCAGCAGGATCACCCCGTCGGCATGTTTTGTTGTACCGCGCGGGATAGCGGTTACAGGTTTCGGCTTGTCGATGACAGCGGCATCAAGCACCGGAAAATAAAGCGTAAAGCAGGTGCCCGAGCCAAGCGTGCTGTCCACAAAAATGAAGCCTCCGCTTTGCTTGACGATGCCGTAAGCAGTTGAAAGCCCAAGCCCCGTGCCCTCGCCGGTTCGCTTGGTCGTGAAGAACGGCTCAAACACCTTTTGCAGTTTATCCGGTGCGATGCCGGTGCCATCATCGCTGACCAGCACGGTTACATAGTGTCCGGCAGGGACGGAAACACGGTCCCGTGTAAGTGGTGTCTCAAGTGTAATGCATTCGGTCACCACCCGAATTTCGCCGCCAGCGGGCATGGCGTCGCGCGCATTGACAACCAGATTCATCAGCACCTGCTCAAGCTGTCGCTTATCGGCGCGGATCGGTTGCAGCACCGGATCATGGCTGAGCGTGAGGGTTACCTTTTCGCCCACAAGTCGGTTCAGCAAATGGGTAAGATCCGCGAGCGTATCGCGCAGATCAAGCGTTTCCGGCCGCAGCGTCTGTTTACGCGAGAACGCCAGCAACTGCCCGACAAGAGCCGCCGCGCGGTTGGCGTTCTGATTGATCTGCACCAGATCACCATAGTCGGCATCGCCCTGATCGTGCCGCAACAAAAGCAGATCGCAATGGCCTGAAATTGCCGTCAGCAGATTGTTGAAATCATGCGCCACTCCACCGGCAAGCTGTCCGATGGCCTGCATTTTCTGGCTTTGGACAAACTGGGCCTCAAGCGATTTCAGTTCGGTCGCATCATTCAGCACCGCGATCAGCGCAGGTTTGCCATTCTCGGTAATGCGATTGAGCGTGACCTGTACAAACACCTCACGATCGGTCCGCGTCAGGCGCAAAAATTCCGACTTCTGCACCAAGCGCCCCGCAAGCGTATCATTAAGCCAGTCCGTGATCGACCGGCCCAGCCCTTCCATCAACTGCGACAGATGCACACCATCCTGAAGCGTTACGCCGATCAAACCGGATGCGGTGCGGTTGAAGGACTGAACCGCCCCATCCGGTGCTACCTTGATCAGCGGAACGGGAAGATCCTGAAACACCTGCCATCCTTGATCAGCGCCGGACCTTTCAGGCGGTGGCAGCAGATAAAGTGCGCGGCGCCCTGCCCCGGCTGTCACTTCTGCGACCAGTGCCATCTGGTTGCCATTGATCGTGGATATTTCGTTCGGCGCGCCGGGCGTGACCGGCATTTGGCTGAACAGGCGATCAAGGGATTTGACGCGGCTTCCGACCAGGGTGCGGGCAGCGTCGTTCATGAACAAGATCGCATTGCTCCGGCCCACCATCACCATCGGCAGGCTCTGGCCCTCCTGGGCGGCACGTATTGGCGCGCGCTCTGCCACATTTTCCATGCGCCAGACAAATGCGTCTTCCATCATTTCATGCACCGAAAGGCGGATATGGCCCTCGCGTGTGACGATATCCTCGCGCGCGGCACCCATAGCCTCGGCACGCGATTGCAAGCGAAACAAAATCCCGCCGGGATTGGCAAAACTATCGCTCAGCACCGCGGCGAGCGTGTCGTCGGCGCTGTCTTTGAAGCGGGTCTCGGCGGCAACATTGCGCGACTTGATCTTGCCATCGCGGTTGACGATAAAACTGGCTGCAGAATCCTTGGCAATAAATGACGCCACCACATCAAATTTGCCAAGCCGGTTTCTGCCTGCGCGCAGTGAAAGCAGCCAAAGCGCCAGCGTCAGCACAACCAGGGCCGCGGCGGAGGCGGCAGCCCCCAGCGCAATCATCCGCTGCGGCGCCAGCACCGCCAACGTACCCAGCACAACCGCCGCCACAATCAGCGAGGTCAGCCGACCACGCGCCCGGCGCGCCGCACGTATCAGGCCGGTAGTTTGTTGAACATCCGTCTGCAAATCACCCTCGGTGGTCAAGAATCGCACCCCATCTACACGTAAGAAGGGTTAAGCAGCCTTTAATCGAATCGCATTTTGCACGCTTCAGTTGAGTATGGCTATGATTAATACCGGGTCAAGTGCGCGGTGAAAAAGCCGTCGCCTGCCTCGTTTACGTCAAACCGCTTTGAAAAACGGCAATTCCACCCCGGTTGCCGCGCCAGAAATGCCGCGATCCGGTCCTCGTTCTCAACAGAAAACAGCGAACAGGTGGCATAGGCCAAGGTCCCGCCCGGCGCGGTAAGGTCCGCAGCGATATCAAGGATGTCGTCCTGCACCCGGTTCAGCGCGCTCAGCTGTTCCGCCGTCAGCAGCCATTTACCTTCAGCAGCGCGCCGCCACGCACCGCTGCCACTGCACGGCACGTCGCAGAGCACCGTGTCAAAAGCTGCGTGATCCTTGAGGTTTTCGTTGTCCAGCACGGTGATGGACGCCCCTGCACGTTGCGCGCGCGCAGACAAATCCGTCATGCGGCGCGGGTCCTTGTCATAGGCAAATACGGTTCGTGCCGGATCCATGGCAAGTGCAAGCGCCTTGCCGCCGCCGCCGGCGCAATAATCAAGCACCCTGCCGTCCGCTGGAAGGGCCGCGACAACCGCTTGGCTGGCGGCGTCCTGTAGTTCCACCCATCCGTCAAGATAGGTGGCGCAGTTGCGGATCTTTCTGCTGCCGTCAGTGACCGTCAGCGCCGTGGGAGCCAGCGGATTGAGTTCTGTTGTGATGCCTTCTTCGGCCAAGCGCGCCGTGGCTGTGGCAATGTCGGATCGCGCCGTGTTCACCCGCAGGCAAACCGGCGCGCGCGATTGCAGCACAAGCGCGGCATCTTCGGCTTTGTCCCCCAACGAGGCTGTGAACAGCGCGATCAGCCAATCAGGCAGGTTCCACACAGTTGCTGTGTCGCCTGGCGGCGCAGGCGCGGTGCGCTCGGCCTCCTCAAGGGGCGCAGGCGCATGGCCCGCACCATCAAAAAGAGGCACAGGATCAATGGTTTGGTGGCGCAGCAGACCGATCATAAGCGCCCGGCCCGTCGTGCCGCCACCCAGATATGCCGCCGTACGTCTGCAACGCAGCACGTCAAACACATGATCGCGAACGGCGGCACGATCTTTGGAGCCGGCAAAGCGGCTGCGCCGCGCCCAGCGGGTCAGGGCCTGCTCCGCCGCCATACCGCCGCCCATGTCATCAAGGACCTCAATGGCCGCAGAAATGCGCGCGCCGGGGGTCATGGTGATTTAATCAGATTAAAGACGTGGCGCAACACTTTGAACTCTAATGCTATTATTGTCAGACAGCTCGGCCAAAAGCGGTAAATTTGAACGTCACGCACTTGGTTTTCATTTTGCGAAAAGTGTTTCGTTAAGGTCAAATACTTCTCCAATGCATAACATTTGCGCGTCGGAACGCAAAATTGCGCACGTTTGTGGTTGGATCATTGGCTTGAGTTCCGGCTTCAGTGTCTCGCTGATCCGGCCACCCTGTGCAAGATTATTTGATCAGGCCAAACCAAGCGCCACGCCCACTCCCTACGAAAATGCAACGAGCAACAACAGAGCATGCGATTGCAGCAGATGTGGCGCTGTCCCGCTCTTGGTCCGGTTGGC
>JAGXHC010000221.1 GCA_024636405.1 Sulfitobacter sp.
CCCGACGATCTGGAAGTTTCATTTCGAGTGTCGACCGCGCAATATGCCCGGCTGCTGGATGACGGTGGCGCGCTGATACAGGCCGATGTCGCGGCGGTGCTGGACGTGGCGGGCGTGGACCTGCAGGCGCCGGGGCGGATCACACGGGCCAGTGCTGCGGCGGGTGCAGGGGCGACGGGGCGGTTGATCTTTGCCTCGCTGGGGCGCGCGCCGGGGTTCAAGCCGGGCGATTTCGTGACCGTGCAGGTGCGCGAGCCGGTGTTGGCGGATGTCGTGCGTCTGCCGGCGTCCGCGCTGGATGCACAGGCGCGGGTGTTGGTGGTGGGGTCCGAGAACCGGCTTGAGATGGTTAAGGTGACGCTGCTGCGCCGACAAGGCGATGAGGTGCTTGTGCGCGGTGAAATTCTGGGCCGTGACGTGGTCGAGACGCGCACGCCGTTGCTGGGGGCGGGGATCGCGATACAACCGATCGCGCGCAGCGAAGCGGGTGATCCCGTGGCCGAAGCGCCTGCGATGGTGCAGCTGACAAAAGCGCGCCGCGCCAAGCTGGTGGCCTTTATCGAAAGCAATACGCGGATGCCGCAGGAGGCCAAGGCGCGGGTGCTGGCCAAGCTGGCCGAAGATCAGGTGCCCGCCCAGATGATAGAGCGGCTGGAAAGCCGTATGGGAGGTTAAGCCGGTGGCGCGCGCGATACCGGGTTCGGCGGGCGGAATACTGTCCTATTTCACGCGGCACCGGACGGCGGCGAACCTGTTGCTGGTGTTGCTTTTGGTGGCCGGGCTGGCGGCGGCGCCGAATATGCGGGCGCAGTATTTTCCCGATGTGATCATCGACAATGTCAGCGTGAGTACCGTCTGGAGCGGGGCCGGCGCGGATGATGTGGATGCCGCTATCGTGCAGGTGCTTGAACCGGCCCTGCTGAGCGTGGAGGGCGTTGAAAGTTCTTCTGCGGTCTCGCGCGAAGGACGCGGCACCATCACGCTGGAGTTTGAGCCGGGCTGGGACATGGCGCGCGCGGCGGCAGATGTGCAAACTGCGGTGGATGTGGTTTCTACCTTGCCCGAAGACGCAGAGGACCCGTTCGTGCGGCGCGGTGCCTGGCGCGACAGGGTGACGGACGTGGTGATTACCGGCCCCATCGGGCCAGAGCAATTGGGCCGGTTTGCCGACGAATTTGTGATCCGGTTGTTTGCCGCGGGGGTGACGCGCACGACAATCGAAGGTCTGGCTGCGCCGCAGACACGGGTTGAAGTGCCATCGGCCAAGTTGATCGGCTATGATGTGAGCATGGCTGACATTGCGGCGGCGATTGCCGCTGAGGTGGATGCCGATCCGGCGGGCGATGTATCGGGGGCCAATGCGCGGGTGCGTACCGGCACCGCCAAACGCAGTCCGCGTGAAATTGCGGGCATTGTGCTGCGGTCGAACCCGGATGGATCGACGCTGACCATTGGTGATGTGGCGCTGGTCCGCAGCGAGGGGATTGACCGCGAGCAGAGTTATTTTGTCGGACCAAACCCGGCGATGTCGGTGCGGATTGACCGCTCAGACCGGGGTGATGCCATTGCGATTCAGCAAACGGTGGAACAGGTGGCCGCCGAATTGGCGGCGGGCCTGCCTGCGGATGTGACGGTGGAGCTGATCCGGACGCGGGCGGAGGCGATTACCGGGCGGCTCAATCTGTTGATCGACAATGGGTTGACGGGTCTTGCGCTGGTGGTGGGGCTGTTGTTTCTGTTTTTGAATGCGCGCACGGCTTTTTGGGTCGCGGCGGGTATCCCGGTGTCGATGGCGGCGGCGATTGCGCTGATGTATGCGGCGGGGATCACCATCAACATGATTTCGCTGTTCGGGCTGATCATCACGCTGGGGATCGTGGTGGACGATGCCATCGTGGTGGGCGAACACGCGGATTACCGGTTCAGAGAGTTGGGCGAAAGCGCGATGCAGGCGGCAGAGAACGCGGCGCGGCGTATGGCGATGCCGGTCTTTGCCGCGACGTTGACGACGGTTATTGCCTTTTTCGGTCTGGTTGTCGTGGGCGGGCGGTTTGGAAATCTGATCAAGGACATTCCGTTCACCGTGATCGCGGTGCTGTCGGCGTCGCTGGTGGAGTGTTTCCTGATCCTGCCCAATCACATGGCCCATGCCATGCGCGCGGCGCGCAAGGAGCACTGGTACGATCTGCCCAGTCGGGTGGTCAACCGGGGCTTCGTGTGGGTGCGCGAAACGCTGTTCAGGCCCTTCATGGCCGGGGTGATCATGGCGCGTTACGTGGTGCTGGCGGGCGTTGTTGCCGTGCTGGCGTCGCAGGTCGCGCTGTTTATTCGCGGCGACGTGCAGTGGCGGTTCTTCAACGCGCCCGAGCGGGGATCGGTCACCGGTAACTTCAGCATGGTTGAAGGTGCGACACGGGCCGATACGCTGGCCATGATGCGCGAGATGCAGCGCGCGACCGAAGAATTGGGCGCCGAATACGCGGAACGCCACGGGGTCAATCCGCTGGATTATGTGATGGCGCAGATCGGTGAAAACACCGGGCGCGGGCTTGACGGGGCGGACAACAAGGACGCCGATTTGCTGGGTGGCATTTCGATCGAGTTGATTGATGCGGATCTGCGGCCCTACTCCAGTTTTGCGTTTGTCGGCGAATTGCAGGACCGGGTGGTCAACCATCCGCTTGCCGAAACAGTAAGCTTTCGCGGTTGGCGGTCGGGGCCGGGCGGTGATGCACTGGATGTACAGTTCTATGGCGCGGATACCGACAGTCTGAAAGCCGCATCAGAGGATCTTCAGGCGGCGCTGCGGCGCTATCCGGAGGTCAGCGCAGTGCAGGACAATCTGGCCTATGACAAGGAAGAACTGCTGCTGGATCTGACGCCGCAGGGGCAGGCGCTTGGGTTCACCATCGATGCACTGGGGCGGGCGCTGCGCAATCGGCTGGGCGGGATCGAGGCGGCGACCTATCCCGAAGGACCGCGCAGTGCGGCGATCCGGGTGGAACTGCCAGAGGGCGAGCTGACTGCCGATTTTCTGGACCGCACACAGATGCGCACACCGGGCGGGGAATATGTGCCGCTGGCCGATATCGTGAGCGTGGAGCGGCGCACCGGGTTCAGCACGGTAAGGCGGGAGAATGGCATTCGGCTGATTTCAGTCACGGCTGACATATCAGAAGACGACCCCGCGAAGGCAAGCGAGATCACCAAGGCCTTGCAGGATGATATCTTGCCCGGTATCGCGAGCGCGCGGCAGGTGGAATGGCGCCTGTCGGGGTTGAGCGAGCAGGAAAGCGACTTTTTGAGCGACGCGATGACCGGGCTGATCCTGTGTCTGACGGGCATTTATCTGGTACTGTCCTGGGTCTTCGGCAGCTGGACACGGCCCATCGTGGTGATGGCGATCATTCCCTTTGGTCTGGTGGGTACGATTTATGGCCACGCCCTTTGGGAGGTGCCGTTGAGCATGTTCACGGTGGTGGGATTGCTGGGGATGACCGGGATCATCATCAACGATTCGATCGTGCTGGTGACGACCATCGATGAATACGCTGAAACGCGGGGGCTGATTCCATCAATTATTGATGGTGCGGCGGACCGGTTGCGACCGGTGATGTTGACCACGATGACGACGGTTCTGGGGATGGCGCCGCTGCTGTATGAACAAAGCCAGCAGGCGCAATTCCTGAAGCCCACGGTGATCACGCTGGTTTACGGGTTGGGTTTTGGGATGCTGTTGGTGCTGTTGGTTGTGCCTGCGTTGGTGGCTGCCCAGCATGACGTGGCGCGCCAGATCGCCGCCATGCGCAGGGCCGCGCGCGCGCCGGTCACTGGATTGCGCTGGGGCATGGCGGCGCTGTGGGGGCTGGTGCTGGGCTGGGGTGCGGTGACTTTGGGCTGGGCTGTCTGGCAGAGCGAAATATTTGCACCGCTGGCAAAGCTGCTGCCGCAAGTCGAAGACGGGTCAGTAATGTTGTTCGCATTGATGCTGTTTCTTGGTGGCGTTGCGGTGATTGCGGTGCTTGGGTATGTGGCCGGGTTGGTGGCTTTGGCGGTGGCGCGCCGCGTGCCACGGGCGGGATAGCGGCGGCAACCCAGACCGGGCGACAATTACGGCGCGGCGTGTGACATGATCCGCCCCAGCTTGGATCCGAGCACATGATCATTGGTGTTCGGGCACTTTGAGCGGGTCAGGGGGCGCCGCCCCCACCGCCCTGCGGGCGGCTCCCCCGAGATATTTCAGGCCAGAAGAAACGAAGGTTAGAAAATGCACGCGTGTCAGCCGGGTGTGCAGCCCTTGATGTCGACGGCGTTGTGCTGGCCCAGCACGGTAAAACGCAGCGCGGAGCGGTCGATGGCCAGCGCGCCATCGCCGGTCACTGACAGGGTGCCGCGCGCAGTCAGCGTATTTCCGTTGCGCGCCGTGATGGTGGGGCTGGCCCAGACATTGGGCTGACCGGGTTCAATGACGACGGTTTCTGCGCCGCCAGTCGTGGGCAGAGTGAGTTTTGTTTCAATGACAAGGCCGCCTTCGGCCGGACGCAGGGTGCAGGTGGCGGAAGTCACGCCGGCCTCGGCCGCGGAGTAGGGACGTGCGGCGAGAGCGGCGGCGATTGCTGGTGTCGGATCAGCGCCGGAACCCGACAGCACAGCGCGCAGGGAAAGTTGCTGTGGTACGCAAATATCGCTGCACACGCCGAGATCAATCTGGGCGCTCAGCGTGACAGGTGAACCGGGCGTGTGGGCCGCAAGTGTGATCGGAAGCACAACTTCGGTGGCGTAGCCGATGCTTTGCATGCCGCCCTGATCAAAGACCTTGGGCGTTGGCCAGGTGATAGCGACGCTGCGAAGATTTGATGACGCGGACCAATCAAAGGTGGGCGGAATGCCAGCGTCGCCGGGTGCACGCCAGTACGTCTTCCAACCCGGCGCCAGTGTCAGTTTGATCGCAGCGATGCGCGTGCCGTCGCGCTGTTGCCAGCCCGTGAGTATCTCACCGGTCAGGGGTTGTCCGACGGGATCGCCCGCAACGGCGGGAAGCGCCGATAACGTGGCAAGACAGCCCAACAGGCCAGTGATCGCTGAGGTAAGTTTCATGTTTCCTTGTTGCGCCAAAGACGGACCACTGCCAAGTCACGATTGCATCATCCATATTTCGTCGGCGCCGGCGGTTTGCTGCCTTGCCGCCTTGTCACGCAGCACGCCGTGGCCCATCTTGAGAGATAACAATGGATGAAGGTCTGACGGCGTATGCAAATGACGGGTAAATTATTGTTGGCCATGCCGGGGATGACCGATACGCGTTTTGCCTTGTCGGTCGTGTTCATCTGCGCCCATTCGGCGGAGGGCACGATGGGCCTGATCGTCAACAAACCGGCCGAGGGCTTGGCGCTTTCAGATGTGCTGGACCAGATGACCAACGATTCGCGGGCTGCCGAAGCTTGCATGCCGGTGCATATGGGCGGACCGGTGGAGACCGGGCGCGGGTTTGTGTTGCATTCGGATGAATACCGCTCTGTGATGCAGACACTTGAGGTGACGCCGGGGTTTGCCATGACGGCGACGCTGGATATTCTGGAGGATATTGCGGCAGGCAAGGGGCCGCAAAAGGCGTTGATGGCGCTCGGTTATGCCGGTTGGGGGCCGGGACAACTGGAGCGGGAAATCGCGCAGAATGGCTGGCTCATATGTGATGCTGATGCGGCGCTGGTGTTTGATCTGCCGGATGCGCGCAAGCGCGGTGCAGCACTGGATGCGATGGGCATTGATCCGCTGGGGTTGTCGTCCACCGGCGGGCGCGCCTGACCACCTAACGTGGTGCAGCGGCGCGCGACAAGCGATCATTGATTGCGCGGCCAAGTCCGTGGTTCGGGATCGGCGCGACGGCAATCGGACGCTGCATGGCATCCAGTCGGTGCAGGTGGTCAAAAAGACGCGCGGCAGCTTCGGTCAGGTCACCCGATGGGGACAGATTGAGGTCACATTCCATTGCCCCGAAACCAAGCAGGACTTCGCCCGCCCGCGCCGTCGTTGCGTTCAGTCGGACCGTGGCACCGGGGGCATAATGCGAGGCCAATTGACCCGGCGCGGTGATGGCGGGCGTGGCCGCACGGGCGAGCGCCGCGCCAAGTGCGGCTTCGATCGCTTCTTGCGGCAGGCCACCCGCCCGCAACAGGGTAGGGGCAGGACCAGCAAGCCCGATGATGGTGCTTTCCACGCCGACCGTGCAGGGCCCGTCATCAAGCACAGCTGCGATTTTTCCGCCCAGACCCGTGCGCACATGCATCGCGGTGGTGGCGCTGATGCGGCCCGAAGGGTTGGCCGACGGGGCCGCGATGGGCCGGTCTGTGGCGCGCAGAAGCGCGCGGGCCGTGCTGTGCGCCGGCACCCGCAGCGCCACGGTTTCAAGCCCGGCAGTGACCAGTGATGACAATCCGTGACCGGCGCGCAACGGCAACACCAGCGTCAGCGGGCCGGGCCAGAAGGCGCAGGACAGGATTTCGGCGGCATCGCACCACGCGACCAGCGCGCGCGCGGCATCGGTGCCTGAAAGGTGCACGATCAGCGGATTGAAGCTGGGCCGTCCCTTGGCCGCAAAGATGCCAGCCACAGCGGTGCCATTGGTCGCATCTGCACCAAGACCATAGACCGTCTCAGTCGGAAACGCGACCAAGGCACCGTCGCGCAGTAGCGTCGCAGCGCGGGCAATCCCGGCGGCGTCTGGTTGCAGGGTTTCGGGGGTGTCTTGCATCGGGGGCCTCGTGACGCCGCGTTTTGGGTTGCGGGCCTTGGGTTGTCGTTACATGCTGGTCTTGGCTCGCCCGCCATAGCAGGGTGCGGCCGTCTTTGCCAAGATATGCTGCCTTGCAGGAGTGCCCAGATGCCTTATCGCGCCGCCGTGGATGACTTTGCCTTTTTGTTTGATCATGTGGTGGATTTCGACGCTTTGCGCGGCACCGAAAGATTTGCCGACGCTACGGATGATGTTACCCGCGCGATCCTGTCGGAGGCGGGCAAGCTTTGTGACGAAGTATTGGCGCCCTTGCAGCGGCCCGGCGATCTGCATCCGGCAAAGCTTGAAAACGGGGTCGTGCGGACCTCGCCGGGGTTTGACGCGGGGTTTCGCGCCATCGCCGAAGGCGGCTGGATCGGGATGTCGGCAGACCCCGATCATGGTGGCATGGGGTTGCCGATGACGCTGACCTCGGCGGTGAACGAGATGATGTCGGGCGCGTGTCTGTCGCTGCAACTTGCCCCGCTGATGAGTCAGGGCCAGATCGAGGCGCTGGAGCATCACGCGAGCGATGCCGTCAAGGAAATGTACCTGCCCAAGCTGATCAGCGGTGAGTGGACCGGCACGATGAACCTGACCGAACCGCAGGCCGGATCGGACGTTGGCGCGCTGGTGGCGAAGGCGGCGGACAACGGCGATGGAACCTACAGCGTCTCTGGCCAGAAGATCTATATCAGCTGGGGCGACAATGATTTCGCCGCCAATGTTTGCCATCTGGTGCTCGCGCGGCTGCCGGGGGCGCCGGCGGGAACCAAGGGGATCAGCCTGTTTCTGGTGCCGAAGTACCTGCCGGACGATGACGGCAATCCGGGCAAGGGGAACGGCGTCAAGGTAGTGAGCCTTGAGCACAAGATGGGCCTGCATGGATCACCCACTGCGGTGATGCAGTATGATAATGCGACAGGCTGGGTCATTGGCAAGGAACAGGGCGGCATGGCGGCGATGTTCACGATGATGAACAACGCGCGTCTGGGCGTCGGCGGTCAGGGGATCGGCGTTGCAGAGGCGGCATATCAGCACGCGCTGGCCTATGCACTGGACCGCAAGCAAGGGCGCGCCACACGCGACGGGGCCAGCGGCACCATTGTGGATCATGCCGATGTGCGGCGCATGTTGCTGACCATGAAGGCGGATGTCTTTGCGGCGCGTGCGATTGCGCTGACCTGTGCATTCTCCACCGATATGGCGCGGGCCACTTGCGAAAAAGACTGGGCCACGCGGGCGGCGTTTCTGACACCGATCACCAAGGCGTTTGGCACCGATGTCGGCATCGCGGTCTCGGAAATCGGCGTACAGGTGCATGGCGGCATGGGCTTTGTCGAGGAAACGGGCGCCGCACAGTTCAGCCGCGATGTCCGCGTAACGGCGATCTATGAGGGGACCAATGGCATTCAGGCGATGGATCTGGTGGCGCGCAAGATGATGGACGGGGGCGAGGCCGCGAACCGTCTGATGGATGAGATGGAGACCCATGCCGAAAGCGCGCGTGAGGCGTTTCCGAAGATGGCGGAAGAGGTTTGGCAGGCCAATGAGAGTCTGCGGGAGGCGACCGAATGGCTGGTTGCGCAGAAAGATATGGACGTGCGGTTTGCCGGGGCGGTGCCGTACCTGCGGGCCTTTGCGCGTGTGCTGGGCGGGCATCTGCATTTGAAGGCGGCGATGGCGGAAAAGGGTGGTGCGCGCGAAAAGCTGGCGCGTTTTTATATCCAAAGGTTGCTGCCAGAGCATGTCGGCCTGCTGACACAGGCGCAGGCGGGCGATGCGGCGCTTTATGCGTTCAGCCTTGACGAATTGGCAGCCTGATGGCGGATGGAAGCAAGATCACCGCACCCGAAGGCCTGCGTTACCCGTTCGACACCCCGCCAGCGCATGGTGCGGCGATCGAAGTGGCGCCGGGTGTGCTGTGGTTGCGCCTGCCGCTGCCGATGAAGCTGGACCACGTCAATGTCTATGCGCTTGACGAAGGCGACCATTGGACAGTGATCGACACCGGGTTTTCGTCCAAATTGGCGAAGAGCATCTGGCGTGATGTGCTGGCCGGACCGCTGGGCGGCAAGCCGGTGCGCCGGGTGGTGGTGACGCATCATCATCCTGACCACATCGGACTGGCAGGCTGGTTCCAGACGGAATTCGGTGCGGAACTGGTCACGACACGGACGGCATGGCTGACTGCGCGGATGCTGACGTTGGACGAACAGCAGGTTCCAGCGGCGGAATCGCTTTCGTTTTACCGCAAGTCAGGGATGGACAGCGAGATTTTCGAAAAGCGCAGCACCGAGCGACCGTTCAATTTCTCTGACATCGTGGACCCCCTGCCGCTGGGGTACACGCGTATCAAGCAAGACGGTGTGATCACCATGGGCGGGCGCGTTTGGGATGTTCACATAGGCAATGGCCACGCCCCTGAACATGCAACATTTTGGAGCAGAGACGACAATCTGGTGATTGCCGGGGACCAGATCCTGCCGTCGATCAGTCCCAATGTCGGTGTCTATGCCACCGAACCGATGGCTGATCCGATTGGCGAATGGCTGGAGGCCTGCGAGCGGCTGGCACCGCTGGCGCGGGCGGAACATTTGGTGCTGGGGGGGCACAAGCTGCCCTTTACGGGGTTGCCCAAGCGGATGGAGCAATTGATCGAGAATCACCACGGCGCGCTGCGGCGATTGCTGGGGTACATTGAAACGCCGAAATCTGCCTCGGAATGTTTCGCACCGCTGTTCAAAAGAGCGATCGGCGAGGCGGAATACGGTCTGGCATTGGTTGAAGCCGTGGCGCATTTGAGCCACCTTTACCAGACAGGCCTTGCTACACGCGATTTGCGCGAAAGTGACGGGGCGTGGGTGTACCAGCGCGAGGGATGACAGGTGGACAATGAAATCAGAACCGCAGCCGAAGCTTTTGAGGCCGATGCGCTGCCTCGGCTTTATGAATGTCATTCTGACCCTGACCAGAAAAATGCACGGGACCAGAAAGTGCCGAAATCCGTAACCGACACCCCGGTTACAAAAAAGTCTCCGGCGCAATGGGCGTATGAGCGTGTTGCGCTCTACCTCAAGAACTTCGAGGAGCAGTTGGACAGCAATCATGAGGTTGCCATGGGCTTCGCAGGGGCAGAGGCAGGCGTGTTGCGCATTGAGGGAATGGGGTATTTCGACCCGGATATCGTCACTTTTTACGGCACGGACCCTGCGGGTGCGCGCACGCAATTGGTGCAGCACGTCAGCCAGTTGAACGTTTTGTTGCGCGCGCTGCCCAAGGAAATCGAAACCGCACCGCCCAACCGCATCGGTTTTCGTCTGATCGAAGATCTTGAAGCGAATTGACCCGTGACATTGTATCCTTGTCCGCGTGTCTGCCGCTTTGACGTGGTGACAGGATCGTGCGATTAGGGTAATGACCCGCAAACACGCATTTCAGACATCAAATCGAGGACCGCGACAATGGCCGAACACGAACATGGCAGCATGAATGCCACCACGCAGGAAAAGACCTTCAACGGGTTCATGAGCTTTGTCTCGCGCGTCGTAATCATCCTTGTGGTGTTGTTCGTGCTGATGGCGATTTTCATCAGTTGATCGGCACCTGCCGGACGGAAACGTTAATCCTCAGGGGTATCCATACGTGAAATCTGTTTTTATCGGTTTGGCCGTTGTTGGCCTGCTTGCCGGATGTGCCGCGGACAACGGCGCAGAAAGCTCTCCTGAAGCGATTGCCTCCGCCGCGTTTCATGCGCCCGGCCCGCGGACGCTGACGCTGTTTACGATGGTCAATAACCGCAGTGGCAGCGGCGGACATTCCGCGCTTTTGATCAACGGGTCGCAGCAGGTGATCTTTGATCCCGCCGGCTCTTTTCGCGATCCGCGCGTGGTTGAGCGGGGCGATGTGATCTATGGGATGTCACCGGCCTGGGTGCAAAGCTATAAGTCCGCCCATGCACGGTCCACATACCATGTGGTCAGCCAAGAGATTGAGGTGACACCGGCACAGGCCGAGCGCTTATTGCAACTGGCGATCAACAACGGCTCGGTTCCAAGCGCCTATTGCACGAATTCGACGACAGCAATGCTGCGTCAGGTGCCGGGATTTGGGTCCATCAATCAGACTTTCTATCCGGTGAAGCTGATGGAACAGTTTCAAACCCTGCCCGGCGTGAAAACGACGCGGTATTACGAGGATGACGCAGGCGACGTGATTGACGCCGTGCGCGCAGCCAAATTGGCGCAATAGGCGAAATCACGGGTTCTCGGCATATATTCCATTCGATTTCTTACGAAAGAGATTGCCGCCTAACCGAGAAGATAGAGCATTCCATAAAGGGCGACGGCGCCCGCACAGATCGCCGCCAGAACGTTCTTTGTCAGCAAGCCGACCACCAATGTTGCACAGGCCGCCGCAAGGCGCGCCGGATCGGTCTGCCCACCCGTTGCAGCAGGCCAAAGCACCTGCGGCGCGACCAGCGCGGGCAAGACGGCGACGGCCGTATAGCGCAAGTGGCGCAGCAGCCAATCGGGCATCTGGCGGTCTCCCACCAAACCGGTAAAGACAAACCTTAAAAAGAAACTGCCCAATGCCAATCCGATGATCACAATCCACAGTGTTGTCTTGTCGATCATGCTGTGGCTCCCTGCCTGCGGGCCAGCCAGCCTTCGGTCTGTGCGCCTGCCATCATACCTGCGGTGCCAGCAAATATCAGACCCAGCGAATAGGGGACCTGCATGGCCAGAAGGCTGACTGCAACGGCGACAAGGGCCGCGACTACATGTGCCAAGGTGCGGAACATCGGCGCGATCATGGCAAGAAAGGTGATTGGTATGGCAAAATCAAGCGCCCAACTGTCCGGCACCTGTGCGCCCAGAAGTGCGCCGACCAATGTGAAAATATACCACATCGGCACCACGGGCGTCACCGCGCCAAAGAAATATGCGATCCTCTGGGACACGGTCAATTCCGGGCGCCGTTCATATTCGGCCATGGACACAACGTAAGACTGGTCCACGGTGAGATAGGCCACCAGCGCGCGCTGCCACAGCGGCGCAGCCCCGATCCAGGGTGTCAGCGAGGCGGAATACATCGCCATACGCAGGTTTACGGCCAGTGCAGAAACCAGCACGATCAGCGTTGGCGCATCTTCCTGCATCAGCTGAAGGGCCGTGAACTGCGCTGCACCCGCGATCACGGCAACGGAGAATGTCAGCGTCTCAATCACGCTCAATCCGGCCTCCGTCGCAAGCAGCCCGAACAATGACGCGAACGGAATGATAACCAGCACAAAAGGCAGCCCGTCAGCGACACCCTTGAGATAGGCGGTTTTGGAGGTGGTGATGGCCATGCGATACCCCTAGATTGTACGTAACGCTTAACCTTACGGGAAAGGGGATACAATTGGCCCGCGACAGCAATATCTCAGATTACCTGATTGCGCCCGATCCCGGCTCTGCGCGGCTGACGCGAGCGGTGCAGGGGTATGATCATACCGGCGTGCCGGTGGAAATCCGTGTGGTTGAGGAACGTCCGCTGACTATTTTCCTCAATGCACAGGAGATCGTGACGGCAATGACCATCGGCGATTATCCGGCCTATCTTGCGCTGGGGTTCCTGCGCAATCAGGGCATGCTGCGCACAGACGATGAGATAACAGGCGTCGATTACGACGAAGAGTTGGAAACCGTCGTCGTGCGGACCGCGCGTGCAACGGATTACGAAGAAAAGATGCGCCGCAAAACGCGCACCAGCGGCTGTGCCGTGGGCACCGTGTTCGGTGACATGATGGAAGGGTTGGAGGGCGTTATGTTACCAGCAGCGCCGCTGCGTACCTCATGGCTCTATGCGCTGAGCGCGCGGATCAACCGCACGCCGAGCCTTTATCTGGATGCGGGCGCAATTCATGGCACGGTGCTGTGTCAGGAAGACAAACCGTTGGTCTATATGGAAGATGTCGGGCGGCATAATGCGGTGGACAAGATCGCGGGATGGATGCTTTCGCAAGGCGTGCAGGCGCATGACAAGATCCTGTATACGACCGGGCGGCTGACATCGGAGATGGTGATCAAGACGGCGATGATGGGTATTCCGGTGTTGGCGTCGCGGTCCGGTTTCACCGCTTGGGGGGTGGAAATCGCGCAGCAGGTCGGGCTGACGTTGATCGGGCGGATGAAGGGGCAACGCTTCGTCTGTCTGAGCGGCGAGGACCGGCTGATCCGGGATGCCGATCCTGCGCAGGTGCCGGATGAACCGGGCCGATCAGGCCGCAAGGGGGCAAGCCGGTGATAAAATTCTTGCACGAATTTTGGCAAGAGAAGTGCAATTCTCTTTGGCTGGGTCGCGCCGGAGATTTGGCGCAATGAAACAACCGCTAGGCGTAATACTGGCC